>DAORIL010000131.1:0-12270 GCA_035438525.1 Pyrinomonadaceae bacterium | reverse complement strand
AAGCACCGTCAGCACAAGTTTCGGTTTGAAAACTCAAACCAACGATTAAACTGATTGAAAAGAGCGAAATTAAAATAATCGGTTTCATTTTCGTATATTCTCCGAATGATTCAATCTAAAATTTCAGTCGTGACAAATGCTTTAATTTGTTTGATAATTGCGGGTTTTTTGCCACGATAAATATGCAATGTCGGAACTTCGATCTGGGTGGAACGCACTTGATTTTTAGCCTGTTCATCAAAAATCAAAATTGCACCGTCTGCGTAAATTACTTCCACCGTTACATTAAAAGCTGAATGGGTCGGTTGAATGGCTTGGTTAACACACCATTTAACTTCGATTACAGATTTAGTTTCGTCAGAATCGGAAAGTCCAATTTCTTTAACTTGGGTAACTTCAACGGCTTGTTTTTGGCAATCATCTGTTTTGGCGATTATTTGATTAACTGCTAAAAACATCATCAAAACTAATCCTAAAATCTCTGCTTTCCGTTTCATCTTGCACTCTCCGTTTTAACTAATTTGATTAAAAAAGGGACAAGGTTGCATCCCTCATCCCTCATCCTTTATCCTTCAAACTATTGGCTGGTTTTTAAGGTATATTTGAAGTTCTTGATAACTCCGCCAAAACTGGCAACTTCGATCTGGATAATTTTGCCTTCGATGCCGGTCACATTGATTGTTTTAGTTCCATTGGCTTCTTTTTCTTCGAATTTGGCAGTGCCGACACTTTTGATTGTTCCGGCTGAATCAATAGAGCAAACTCTGATAAATCCGCCGTTGTCACCATCTGTTTTAGTAATGTCAACTTTCAAAGTATCTTTCGGAGACGGTGCGCCTGCTAAAAAGGTGCGGTTTGCTCCGGCAACTAAATTTCCGTTCTGTGATTCGCCGATAAACAGAATTCGGTCGCCGGGTCCAAAACGGTTATCTTTCGCTAAACCTTTTAAAATCGGTAAGATTTTGTTAAAGATGTTGGAAACAAAACATCCTTTCTTTTGATCGTCGCCTGCGGCAAGTTGTTTTTTGCATTCTGCGTCAAATGCGTCAAAGGCTTTTCTGGCAGCGGGTAAATTGTTTGCTTCGCAATCGGCACACGCGGCTGATTGTTCCAATGACGGGATAAATCCAAAACCTAAAGCAATTGCTAAACCTAAACCTAAAATTGATGTAACTACTAATCTTTTCATTTTCTTTCTCCTTGTTTTTCTACTATTTGTTTTTTATTTTTCCTGAATATCTGTCCTTTTCGTTGGGGACTTTATCTGGCTGACACGATGAGTATCGCGCTGTTTGAAAATGAAGTGCGTGTTACTTTATGAATTCCGAAAATGCCACGCTGGATTTTTCTTGTAAAATTAAACTTTTAGCGTTACAAAAGTAGATAAATTCTATTTAATTGGATTTTTTGGAATCTTTAGTTTTGGAGATTTGAAATGAAAAGATGCATCATTCTTTTAACCATAATTTTTTGTAACTTTTATCTTTACGCCCAAAATGAAACGCCGAATCTCGAAACCGGAAAACCGATTGAGCGTGAGTTAAAAGGCGGCGAATCGCATCAATTTAAAATCTCAATGCCGCCAAACCAATATCTACAAATTGAAGTTAATCAAAAAGGAATTGATGTAGTTGTTTCATTGCTAAATCCGTCAGGCGAAAAACGATATGAGATTGACAGCCCTAACGGTAATCAAGGCAAAGAGCCTGTTTTCTTTATCAATGAGACGGCTGGAAATTATGTTTTGAATATTAGTTCGCCCGATAAAAATGCGCCAGCCGGAAAGTATGAGGTAAAAATAATAGAATTACGCGACGCGGTTGAAAAAGATAAGCATCATATTGCCGCCGAAAAACTTTATCGCGAAGCCGAAGCTCTGGTAAATCTGGACACGGCGGTGGGTTATCAGCAAGCTGATCTTAAATATCGGGAAGCCTTAAAAGAATGGCGGCTTTACGGCGATAAAAGGGAAATAGCTACCACGCTTAATTCTTTAGGATTAATTTTGAGTGGTGAGGAAGCTTTTCAATATTTTACGGAATCTGCCCAATTATTTGAGGAAATAGGCGAAAAAAGACGAGCTTCGCGGAGCCGTCACAACATCGGTTTGCTTTTCAAGGTAAATGATCCGCGCAAGGCTTTGGAGTATTTCAAACCCGCTGCGGAATCTTTTCACGAAGTCAATGACAAGATCGCTGAACCTATCGCACTCAATAATGTTGGCGAATGCTATTATTATTTATCGGAATATCAATCGGCTTTGAATGCTTTTGATCAAGCGGTAGCGATTTGGCGCGAACAGAAAGATGTTCGCAATATAGCCTTAGCCATCAGTAACATCGGAGTCATCTACGGAATTCTTAACGACCTCGCCAAAGAAAAATCTGCTTACGAAGAATCTTTGGCTTTACGAACTTCTATTGGTGATAAACGCGGGCAAGCTCTGGCGTTCAACAATCTCGGATTTGTTTATCACAAACAGGGCGAGCTGACCAAAGCTCTCGAATTTTATGAACAGGCATTGACAATCCGCCATGCGATCGGTGCACAACGCGAGGAAGCAATAACTCTGAGAAATATGGCGAATGTCTATCGCGAGCTCGGTCAAATCCCAAAAGCCATCGAAACCTATCAGGCATCATTGAAAAATTTACGGGCAGTTAATGATTTGATCTGGACGGGCAGAACATTGGGAAGTCTTGGCGTGGCTTATTTACGTTCAGGCAACAAATCTGAGGCTCGCCAATCATTTCAGGAAGCATTACTGCTGAGCCAAAAAACTGGCAATAAAAGTGAAGAAGCGCAAATGTCCTATCAACTTGCTTTGCTTGATAAAGAAGAAGGCAATCTCCCCGAAGCTGAAACCAAACTCAAAAGATCATTGGAATATGCCGAATCAATGCGCTCGACTCTTTCCAATACTGACATTCGTTCAGGCTATTTTGCGACGGTGCAAAATTTCTTTGAAACTTACACGGATCTATTACTGCAAAAACACAAGGCGCAACCAAATGGAAAGTTTGACCTTGAGGCTTTTCAAAATAATGAGCGTTCCCGCGCCCGAACCTTGTTGGATTTGCTTAATGAATCAAAAGCTAAAATCAATCAAGGAGTTTCGCCTGACTTATTAAATAAACGACGTGAATTACAAGACCAATTCAATGTCAAAAACTCAATTTTAACCCGTCTTTTATCAGCTAAGACCTTAGACCCGCAAGTTGCTGTTTTGCGTCAGGAGCTTGAAACTCTGAAACAAGAAAACGAGCGTCTGCAAACCCAAATTCGTGCCAACAGTCCTCATTACGCCAATTTAATTCAACCGCAGCCTTTAACTTTGTCCGAAATTCAACAACAGATTTTAGATGCCGAGACGGTTTTACTGGAATATTCACTTGGTGAAAAAAGAAGTTTTCTTTTCGTCGTTAGCAAAGATTCTCTGCAAACATTTGAATTGCCCAAAAAGGCTGAGATTGAAGAAAAGGCACGCACTTATTTTGAGGCTTTAACGGCTCGGAACAAGAAAATAAAATTTGAAACTACCGAGGAAAAACAAAAAAGAATTGATAAAACTGATGCCGAAGTTTCAACTCTGTCGCAAAAATTGGGCCAAATAATTCTCGCTCCGGCACAAGCTTCGCTTAATAAAAAACGTCTTTTAATCGTTGCCGACGGGATTTTGCAATATATTCCTTTTGCTTCGCTGACATCGAAAAACAATCAACCGCTGATTGCTAGTTATGAGATCGTTTCTTTGCCTTCTGCCTCAACTCTAGCTGTTTTGCGAAAAGAACTTACCGGACGTAAACCTGCTGCAAAAACTATTGCCGTTCTCGCTGATCCCGTTTTTTCTATCTCGGACGAAAGATATAAAACTGTGGAAGCAGGTAAAAAGAAAAATTCTTCTACTCAAACGGTCGCTAAAACTCGCGGAATTGAGTCCGATGATTTAAATAGAGTTACTGATGATTTTTCCGAAGGCGATCTGAGTTTCAATTTTTCGCGTTTGCCGTTTACCCGCAGAGAAGCCGAAGCAATTTCAATTTTAACTCCGCCAACTGCCAAAAAACTTTCATTGGATTTTTCCGCAAATCTTGCAAACGCAACTAATCCCGAATTGGCAAATTACAAAATCGTTCATTTCGCCACACATAGTTTTCTTAACAGCCGTCGTCCCGAACTGAGTGGAATCGTCCTTTCTTTGATTGACGAAGACGGCAAACCGCAAAATGGATTTTTGCGAACCGATGAAATTTATAATCTAAATCTTCCTGCCGAATTAGTTGTTTTAAGCGGCTGTCGGACAGGTTTAGGCAAAGAAATTCGCGGCGAAGGTTTGGTCGGATTAACTCGCGGTTTTATGTATGCAGGCGCAAAACGGGTTGCCGTCAGTCTGTGGGATGTTAATGACGAAGCAACCGCCGAACTGATGGCAAGATTTTACAAAGAAATGCTGGGCACCAAAAAACTATCGCCTACTGCCGCCTTGCGCCAAGCCCAACTTTCAATGTCGAAAGACACACGTTGGAGTAATCCTTATTATTGGGCAGGATTTATTTTGCAAGGCGAACCAAAATAACGGCAGAATTGAATCTTTTAAAAAGTTAAATTCATATTTGGTGAATTATCCCGATTTGACAGTTGATAACGCTTTATTTTGTTATTGAGTGTTGTGTATTTGATCCCCAATAATTGCGAAGCCATAAATTGATTGTGCCGCGCCAATTCCAAAGCGTGCTGGATAATACTTTTTTCATATTCTGCGAGGTGATGACCGAGGTTAAAGCCATCGCCAAGTTTTAGACCGTTTTCTTCGACTACTTTGTTAATTTCAACTAAAACTAATTCGTTCATTTTGTTCAGAATATCAACCTTTAACAAGTTGTTTTCCTGACCAACAGAACTATTGTTTTCTTCAAAGTCAATTCTTTCTTTTAAACTCATTACTACACCTGTCTTAAAAGAAAAACACCGCTGACACTATTTCTCGATGATTTTCAGGGATTTTGTATTTGTTTTGAGAATCGTTAAACGATCCAATAAAAAGAGCGTTATTGGGGGAAGCTGATTTCAGTCTATAATTTTTTATTTAGACAAGTCAAACTTGCTAAATATTAATCCTAAAGGAGTTCATATAGAATAAAATTCACACAATATTTGGACTATTTATTAAGTTTTTCTTCTAAAAGTGTCTTGATTTTTTCATACCAATCAGCCAGTTCTTTCCATTCTTCGGGATATTCGCTCCACCAAGAAATTTTCGCATTGTGGTAAAACCCAAGAGTTTCGATGCCAAATATTTCCCCATCTCGCCCGCCTATTTCTTCTTGAATAAAAGGTAAAAGCTGAATTTTTGAAAGTTGTGTGTGAATTTTTCTAAAGAATTCCCGTTCAATTTCTATCGTTTTTATTTCAAAAGCCGGTTCAGCCTGAAAACCTTGCTGCAAACCAACTAAAGGATTATTAAGGCGTTGAAAATCTGCGTCTCTTTGCCAGATTATTTGTCGGACAATTGGCTGAGACTGCGGGTTAATTTGTGGTTGTGGTTGGTAGAAAACCCAATGTTTTTCCGGGGTAAAAGTCGGCGAAATCCACAAATGCAAAGTCGGATCAAAATGTTTGTTAATTGCATCCTTTGGCAATAATGTTGGATTGTTAAGTATTTGCGATGCTTTTTGCTCCAATTCCTGCCATTCTTTTTCGCGGTTTTCAATCATACTTTACATAGATTTGAACGCTGCAATAAATGTGTCGTAAGAATTACAGACAAATCCGTAATATTCAGATGATTCTGAGCGTTCCGCCAATCCGAATCTATTTGTTTCTTCATCTAAATAGACCATAAATCCATCTAAATCTATGGGATTTTCTTCTAATACAATCCAAGCCTCTTTGATTCCGTTATGAAAATTTAAAGTTCTTCGTTTCGGACGAATCAAACATTTTTTCAAATCACAACTGTGTGCATTTGAAATTGACCAATCGCCATTGATTTCTTTTTCGATAATTTGAGTGATTTGTTTGGGTGTCATAAATCAATTTAATCATAAGAAATTAGCTCCAGAGGAGCGAAATGTTTGTAGCTAATCGAATAACAAAAAATATTGAGTTCCGTAGGAACGGTATTATTCATCCCAATCAAATAAATATTTTTCATCATATTCAATCTCGAAATGTTCCAAAAACTCAATAAATTCTTTCTTAAATGATTTCTTAGTGTGATGTTCTTCTTGGGTTTGAATATATTTTACGACTTTATCTAATTGTGAACGCGAATATGAAAAAACGCCAAAGCCTTCCTGCCAACTAAACTTGCCTGATATAAATTTTTTCTGATTTACAAATTTGCTTGAATTCGCTTTGATTTCCTGCACTAATTTTGAAATTTCGCAATTTGGCTTTAAACCAATAAGAATGTGAATGTGATTTTCAATGCCTCCGATTGCCAAAAGTTTTTACTTGTGATTGGTAATAATGCCTGTAATGTATTTATAAAATTCTTCTTTCCAATCAGATTTAATTAAACTTTGGCGACCTTGAACTGCGAAAACTACCTGAATATAAATTTGTGAAAATGTATTTGCCATAATCTCCCCTTTAGTTTTTAGATTTTGTGCCGTTCCTACGGAACTCAAAAATTATGGGGGCATTTTGTGCTACAAACATTTCGCTCCTCTGGAGCTATTTTATTTCAACTCCGAATCTAAAACAGTTTGCGTCTGCTTTTCTCTAAAATCTCTTAATTTCTCGCGCAAATCTTTACGAGAATTTGCCAGAATCGAAATTGCAAAAAGTGCGGCATTTTTTGCACCGGCAGTTCCGATTGCCAGAGTTCCGACCGGAATTCCGGCGGGCATTTGAACAATTGAGAGAAGCGAGTCCATTCCAGATAAGGCTTTACTTTGAACCGGAACGCCAAGCACAGGCAAAACTGTTTGTGAAGCGCACATTCCGGGCAAATGCGCCGCGCCGCCTGCGCCTGCGATAATGACTTCAATCCCGCGAGATTCCGCAGATTTAGCAAATTCAAAAAGTAAATCGGGCGTGCGATGAGCAGAAACGACTTTACATTCGTGCGGAACATCGAAATCATTCAAAATATCCGAGGCGTTTTTCATCGTTTCCCAATCAGAGGTTGAGCCCATAATTATTGAAACAATTGGGGGAGAGATTTTTGATTTTTGATTTTTGATTTTTGATTTTTTTTCGTTTGGATTTGTTTTTCTCATTATTTTCGTGTCTTTCGTGTTTTTCGCGGGCAAATTAGTTTTTCATAACTACTACCACAATTCCGCCGAAACGATGTTCGTCAGCGTAACATCTGATGCCGTCAATATAGCAGATTTGGCGTTTATATTCTGCTCCGTTATCCAAATAATTCGCCTGCAAACCGCCTGACAGATCAACATTAGAAAATTTTAGACGGCGACCGTAGGCATCAGAAGTTTTACCGGCGCATCTTTCACAAACTTGATTCGGATAGCGTTCCAAATGACCAACCTTGGCAGAACAGATCGGGCAATCGTGTGTTTGGTTCATTTTCTTACACAATAAAAAAGTCAGTAAATAAAAGCAATTAAAAACATACTTTTGTAAAGATGAAATTTACATTTCTCTAACAAAACTTTACGTCATCTTACTCAATCTTGACAGCACAAGCCTTTTTTTAAGGTTATTATTTCTCTAGCTTTTATAAAAATTTTCTTAATAGGGTTTAGTTTATGTTTAATTTTAGGTCTTTATATTTACAAATAGCAACGATTTTAGTCGTTGGAATTTTATCAAATTTAACTTTTGCCCAGGAGCCGACGACGACTTTGCACGGACAGGTTGTTGACCAGCAAAGCGCAATCATTATCGGTGCAACTGTCGAAGCCGTTGATGCAAGCGGGCAATCCAAAACTGCTGTCTCTGACAGTAACGGCGAGTTTGTTTTCAAAAATCTGGTGCCGGGAAAATACACGATTCGGGCGACACAGGAAGGTTTTGGCAAATATGAAAAAACTGATGTCGAAGTCAAAAGCAATTCAAAAGAATCTTTGAAAATTGCGCTTGAAATATCGGTTGCAGTCGAAACCGTGACCGTTGCGGAGGAAACTCCGGTCAGCACCGAACCCGATAATAATGGTGATTCGCTCGTCTTAAAAGGCGACAAATTAGATTCTTTGCCTGATAATCCCGAAGATTTGCAGGCAGCATTACAAGCTCTTGCCGGACCGGGGGCAGGTCCAAACGGCGGTGATATTTTTATTGATGGATTTAAGGATGGCAGAATGCCGCCAAAATCTTCGATTCGGGAAATTCGCATCAACTCTAATCCTTATTCGGCTGAATATGACCGAGTTGGTTTTGGACGTATCGAAATTTTGACCAAACCGGGAACCAGCACTTTTCACGGACAGGGATTTTTTAACTTCAACGATGAAAGTATGAACGCCCGCAATCCATTTGCTGCCAGCCGCGCTCCGTATCAATCACGTCAATACGGCGGAAACTTTAGCGGTTCTTTTTCTAAAAAAGGTTCGTTCTTTGTTGACTTTGAACGTCGCGCAATTGATGATTTGGCAATCATTAACGCTAATATTTTGGATTCGAATCTGAATGTCACACCGTTTTCACAATCAGTGCAAACACCTTTGACCAGAACAACTTTCAGCCCACGGGTTGATTATCAAATTAACGATACAAATTCTATAACCGCACGTTTCGGCTATACCAAAACCAGCAATGAAAACTCGGGAATCGGCGGATTTTCGTTGGCATCGCGTGCCTATAACACTTCTTCGGTTGAAAAGAATTTACAATTAACCGAAACCGCAGTTATCAATAAATCAATCGTCAGCGAAACACGCTTTCAGTTTTTAACCCGCAAATCGGAAAACTCGGGCAGTAATTCAGCTTTACCAACCATTCAGGTTTTTGATGCATTTACTTCGGGTGGTTCAAATCTCGGTGATTCTTCAAACGAATCAACCCGCTGGGAATTAGGCAATACAACTTCGTGGACGATGGGAAACCATAGTTTCAAAGCTGGCGCACGGCTTCGCGGAATTTCGATTACGGATAATTCGCAAAATAATTTTGCCGGAACTTATACTTTTACTTCGCTTGATCAATACCGCAATGTTTTGCTTGGTGTAGCAGGGGTTACTCCGACACAATTTACGATTACCGCCGGAAATCCGCAGGCTAAAATTAATCAAATTGATTTCAGCCCGTTTGTTCAGGATGATTGGCGGATTCGTCCGAATTTAACTTTGAATTTCGGTTTGCGCTACGAAATGCAAACAAATGTTTCCAATAACAAAAATTTTGCACCGCGTTTAGGTTTCGCCTGGTCGCCTGATTATTCAAACGGCAGAAACGGAAAAACCGTTATTCGCGGCGGATTCGGAGTATTCTTTGACCGCATCGGAGAAAATCTTTCGCTCAATGCTGATCGTTATAACGGCACCAATCGTCAAAGTTATATCGTAACTGATCCGAATTTGTTAGCTTTGTATCCGAATATTCCGACAATTGATACTTTGGTTGCATTTGCAACGACCCAAAATACTTATAAACTCGCGGACAATATTCGCTCGCCATACAATATGCAAACGAATATCGGAATTGAACGTCAATTGCCTTTTAATATGACTTTATCGGCAAATTACGTTAATACTCGCGGTTATAATCAACTGAGAACCCGTAACATCAATGCGCCGATTGGTTATATATTTGGCGACACGACCAGCGGAACCCGCCCGTTCGGTAATGTTGGTAATATTTTCCAATATGAATCAACCGGGAAACTGCAGCAAAATCAATTAACACTTAATTTACGCAGCAATTTCAGCAAAAAATATTCATTATTTACGATGTATATGCTTGGAAATGCTAAGAGCGATACCGATGGAACAGGTTCATTTCCGTCAAATTCATACGATTTAAGCGATGAATACGGACGCTCTTCGTTGGATGTTCGTCAGCGTTTGGTTTTCGGCGGAAATATCCAAGCACCTTTTGGTTTTAATTTGAGTCCGTTTGTCATTATTTCATCAGGACAACCGTTCAATATCACCCGAGGGATTGATGCAAATGGCGATTCGCTCTTTACCGAACGTCCGACTTACGCTCAACTAAATGCTCGCTGTAATGCACTCGGATTAACCAATTCGTTCTGTGACATCAGCAATGTTTCGGATGTTAATTCAATTATTCCACGCAACTACGGCACCGGGCCATCATTTGCCACCGTTAATTTAAGGATCAGCAGAACTTTCGGATTTGGCGGTGAATCAAACGGCGGAAACGGCGGCGGCAGAAATGGCGGCGGAATGGGTGGCATGATGGGCAGCGGAGGCAACTCAACCGCGAAAAAATATAATCTGACATTTTCTTTGAATGCGAATAACCTTTTGAACACCACGAATGCCGGAACACCAATTGGCAATATGAGTTCGACCTTGTTCGGAAATACTAATTCAATTGGCGGCGGATTTGGTTTTGGACCGATGGGTTCCAACTCGTCAGCCTTTAACCGCAAAATCGAAGCACAAATCAGATTTAGTTTCTAAAATTTCTCTCCTCCTAATTACTTCACTGTAAACTGACAACGAAGCGGATTTAGTAGCTCCGCTTCGTTTTTTTTTCTCTCAAATAACTCAAGTTTGGTTTGTGAAATTCGCTTCTCAATTATCCACGAGCATTGGTAGTAGTTAATAGCCGTTGTTACAATTTTGTTTTTAATCTACCAACCAAAATTCTGAGGAATAATAAATGACAACCAAGAATTACTTGTTTTTGCTGATGCTTCTTTTTGCGCTTTCAGCATTTATCACAATACCGATCAAAGCTCAGTCTCCAAATACGGCTTCAATGATTGTGGTCGTAGTTGATCAAAACGGAGCAATCGTGCCGGGAGCTAAGGTTTCGGTAGTAAACACCGCTACCGGGGCTGTGCGTGAAGTTATTTCGGGAAGTGAGGGAAGTATTACTGTTCCGGCATTGTCCTTAACGGGAACATACTCGGTCAGCGTATCGAAAGATGGATTCGGCAATGAAGAACGCAAAGATATTACGTTGCGTTCAGGTGAAACTGCAACGTTGAAAGTTACGCTTGCAGTAGGTTCTCAAAAAACAGAAGTAACAGTCTATGGAACAACCGAAGGCGTTCGTGCCGATGCCCAAATTGGAAAACGGCTTGACAGCTCGACCATTGATGAATCACCAATTCTTGGACGCAAAGTAACAACTTTACCACTGCTCAATTCGGCATTTCGACAAGCAAAAGGCACCGGAGATTTATTTGTTAATGCCACCTATTTTGTGACAGGTGTTGGAGGGCGACGTTCAACTACTGTCCTGCTTGACGGCGCAAACAACGATGAAGGTTGGGGGCGACAGACGGCGATTGCAACTGTTCCGCTCGGTGCTGTCCAAGAAGTAAATGTTCTCTCAAACGCATTTTCGGCTGAATTTGGTTGGACCTCGGGACCTGCTTTGAATATTGTCACCAAATCCGGCACTAATGAGTTTCACGGCGAAGGACTATTGCTATTCCGCCCCGGCAAATGGCAGGCTGAATCATTTTCGACCAAAAATTTCTGTCCGCCGTCTGTTTCGAGTTGTGTGACACCGACTACTCTCCAAGCAATTAGTCCGGTAGATATTCCAGATGCCTTAGATCAATATTCAGGATCACTTGGCGGACCAATTGTTAAAGATAAAACCTTCTTTTTTGCAACAACTGACTATACCCGACAAGATAGAACTACGTTTCTTTCTAACACATTACCAACATTTCTCTTACCGGCGGATGGACATCTTGACTATACAGGACACTATCGCCAATTTCTCTTTGACGGACGATTAGATCATAAATTCACCCCGAACCAGAATCTGATGTTTCGATTTAATGTAGATCGGTTTTTCGATGATAATCCACAAGATGCAGTCGGGGGCACAAATGCACCAAGTGTGGCCCGCAGATATTCACGTCGGTCTTGGACAACTCAGGTTAATTATACTTCGGTAATTACTTCAAATCTGCTTAATGAGGCACGATTTGCCTATCTGAATGGCGATCCGGTCACAAAATGGGAAGCGCAAACCCTTTCAACTGCTTACACACGCGGAGGAAACGTGCCGTTCACGATTGGTCAATCACGCCAGTCGGACATTTACAGCCATCAAACCCAACTATCAGATACACTTTCGTGGACGCTTGGAAAAAACTATCTCCGTTTCGGGGGCAGCGTAATTTTTCATAAATCAGGTGGAACGGGAAAT
>DAORIL010000130.1:0-12363 GCA_035438525.1 Pyrinomonadaceae bacterium | reverse complement strand
TCACATTTTGGCTGGTGCCTGCTTCAATTTCAAATTCTCTTTCTTCGGCATTCCACCTGGTAATTGATACTTGACGCGAAAGTGCGGAAACCTTTTCACGATTATTGAACGCCTCAGATTTTGACCAGACGGTCCACCAACAATCAAAACTCTCTTGATCGCCTAATCCGTTAAGTCTTTCTTCAAATTGAGGGCGGGGAAGTGTTTCGGATGGCAAAATTACCTGAGAAACATCGAATAAAAATATTCCAAAGAGAAAAATAACAACTGCGTATTTTTTTAAGTTATTTGAAATATTATTTGTAAAAGAAAGTTGACGGAGTCCAATTACAAAACACATAACTCCCATTAAAGTTGCGACGGAGAGCCAGCGGAACGGGAACTGAAGTCTTTGCAAAAAAGAGATATTATCCCAAATAAAGGAACTCAGATGACTGGACATAAAAAACGCAAAAATGCCGGTCAGTAAAACCGCTAAATAATATTTTTTTTGTGACAAATCTTGGGTTGATTTTTTCCGTTGCCAAAATAAAAAAACAATGAGAGGCAAAATAAAGAGAATTGCTGATATTGAAACCAGATCCTTATACCACATTTGTTTTGAAAAATAATATTCAGTTGAGTGAAAAATCATTGGAAAGTAAGCAACGCTGTAACTGCTTGCGTATTTTGGGTTTGAATGATTAACTAACCCTATTTCGGTAATCAGTTTTGACCAGTAAAAAGCAGTGGAAGAAACGGCTAAGACTCCGCTGATAAACAGTAGCGGAATGATTTTAGTAAGTTTTTTCCAATCTAAAATTAAAATTGCGTAGAGTCCCAAACAAATTACGCCAATGATTGTGGTTGGAATATGCGAAAGAATTAAAAGGGCGGAAGAGAAACCTAAGCCTAAAACATTCTTAAATTTTCCATCCCGGATAACCCTGGTCAAATAAAAGAAACAAAAAGGAAGAATGCCAGCTGCAACATATTCCGAATAAAGAAAATATTGGTAAAATTGCGAAAGATGATAAGGTGCAACCGCATACAAGATACCAACCCAGAGAGAATTTTGCGGAGAAAGCCACTCTCGCGCCCAAAGATAAATCCCGAGACTCCCTAAAAGCATCCAAAACAGCACGTTAAGCCAACTGGTAAGATACCAATCACCGGTTAATAATTGAGTGAGAGCAAGACAATAATGAGCCAATGGCGGATAAAATCTAATCCCGACTTCGCCAAAACCGTAATTATTGCTAGGCGACCATCCGGGTAAGAAATTGCCTGATTTTATTGACTCTAAGTAGGTAAAAGCAAATTGATAATGTTGGGGAAAGTCAGCTCCATTTGGAATGCCAAAATAGAAAACAGGAAAGATCAATAAAAAAACGAATAAAGCTAAAGCTAATAAACAAAGCCAATCTTTTGATAAATAAACTCCTACCTGTATTTCGTTATTTTGCTCCATAATTTTCGATGAGTAATTTTAAGCGGGTGATTGGAAAAGGATGTGGAAAGAAGAAAAATCTTCGCCTAACTATTATAAGATTTATTAGTTAGTCTTGCCAAGACCAAACTTGGAATTAAGCAATAAATACCCCGTAATTATTGCAAAAAGAAACCAGGTTACAAGCGATATAAAACCGGCTAGACGGACAAAAAACGGTTCAGCGAAAAATAGTTTAACTTCAGATCTCTGACTTGGAATCGGAATCAGAATTGTGCCGTCTTCAGCTTTTTCAATTTCAACTTTGCTTCCATTAACGGTGGCTTGCCAATTTGGATAATAAAACGTGGCAATTCTCACATTTTGGCTGGTGCCTGCTTCAATTTCAAATTCTCTTTCTTCGGCATTCCAACTGGTAATTGATACTTGACGCGAAAGCGCGAAAACTTTTTCACGATTATTGAATGCCTCCGATTTTGACCAGATAGTCCACCAACACTCAAAACTCTCAGCCTTTTTCAGATTTTCCACAAAATCATTAAAACCTGTTGGAGAAATATAAACCGCCCCGCGAATGATAATCGATGAAGTAAAGGCAAAAACAAAAATGGAAATTCCTAAACCAATCGGTAATAAAATATTCCTGCTGGTTTTTAGTGTTTTGGAAGCCTGACTAAGTCCTATCGAAGCAAAAACCGCCCCAAAAAGTGAAACAATTCCCATCCACCGCCAAGGAAACTGAATTTTTTGCAGAAAAGATAAATGATCCCAGATAAATTGGCTAAACTGCGATGTCATAAAAATAGCAAGCAGAAAAACAGCCCCAATTGCCATCACATTTCTCGAAATATTTGACCGATTTCTAATTAGATTAACAAAGGACGGGATTGAAATTAAGAGCACTGACAAAAGCATTAATTCAGCAAGCCATAAATTTAAAACATCATCCTGAAAGTTTACAATATTTTGAATTCTCAGTAAGAAATTGTTTTGATAGCCCCAAGTATCGGAAAAAAATGCCGGAGTTGAATGTTTAACCCAATTAATTTCAGTAATTAGTCTCGACCAATAAAATCCGCTCAAAGCTAACGCGGAAATAACTGCCGCTGATAATTTAGCCGAGACAGCGAACATTGTCTCTTTTTGCAAAAGCATTAGCCCATAAATACCCAGAACAATCGAGCAAATTATCGTTAGCGGCAGATGCGTAATAATAAGTAGAGCATAGGCTATGGCTAAGCCTAAAACATCAATTTTATTTTTTTTCTGACAAACTCGTAAGAGAAAAAGAAAGCAAAAAGGGATAATCGCCGTTGAAGCAAATTCGGCAAAGAGAAAATTATTGTAAATTTGATTTAAATGGTATGGCGCAAAAGTAAAAATGGCGACGGCGATTAACGATTGATTTGGTGAGTATTCTTCTTTAGCCCAAAAATATGTGCCGAGGCCTCCGAGCAAAAATACCAGATAAGCAAAGATAAGACTGGCAAGATACCAATCTTGCACTAAAAAATAAACTATTGATAAAACATAATAGCTAAATGGCGGATAAAATCGAAGCGCAAAATCTCCGAACCCTTGGTTAGCCGTCGCTGAGAAACTGGGATAAATTTCTTGTGAAGCGATTGAATCACGAATAGTTACTGCAAATTGGTAATGTTGTGAAATGTCATTGCCGGAGGTGACTCCATTATAAAAGCAGGAGATCATTGCTAAAAAGGCAAAAAGCGCAATCAGCAAAATATGAAGAGATATTTGTTTATCTATTCTCCAAAATTTCATAATGAATTGAGCTGCTCATAATTATTAAGCTCCCTGATTCCCAGTCTATTTTTATTACCTAACAACAGATAAAAGAATAAAAAGCCCAAAACTATGATCCACGACAAACCGGAAACGTAAAACGATGCGATAACTTTTTGAGGTTCTTGAAAGGATAGTCTGACATTGCTCATTTCGGATGGAATTGGAAATGAGATCATTCCTGTTTCATTAGGAGCGACTTCAACCGATTGACCGTTGACGGTTGCTTTCCAATGCGGATAATACATAATTGCGATTTTGGCTTGTCCTGCCTCGCCTTCATTAATGGTAAATGTCCGTTCGGTTGGCGACCATTCGGTAATAGAAACATTTCGATTATTTAAAGTAACTTTTTCTTGAGTAAGTTCAGGTCTTGGCAACCTCCAATCCCCATTTTCGGAAATCGAATTTGGAGACCAGACTGTCCACCAACACTCATTACTTTCCCCGGTCTTTATTCTTTCTACCATTCCATTAAAAAAATCTTTAGGGTAAGACATAGGATTTTCCATTGTCCTAAAAAAATTATACGGAAGGCACATAAACAGTAACCCAATTGCCAGAATTGAAAGGAACCTTTTGGTAGACTTGAAATTCTCAACTAAATTATCGAACGTTGCGGCTACGAAAAATGCGGTTCCGAGCGAAAGAAAAATTAACCATCGCGTAGGAAATTGGATCTTTTGTAGAATTGGTAATGCTTCCCAGATCGGAGTGCTGACAATGGTGGACATCAAAAGTGCGATAATACCAACAACCAGAACATTTACTATCGGATAATTATTTTCCTTTTTGACTCCTCTAGAATATATCACCATATGAGAAATTAAAATCCCAATTGTAATAAAGACTATGAGTTCCAGCGAAGGATCAGGGGAAAGCAACCTTCTCATATTGGCAAATACAAAGTTTGACTTAAATGAGAAATAATCAGAAGAATAGGCCTCAGAAGCATGCTTAACGAAATTTAATTCCGTCACCATTCTGACCCAATAAAAACTACTTAATAACAAACTAATTAAAATGGCAGTTGAAAGTTTGAAGATGGTTTGAATAAAATTGGCTTTTCTCAATAAAAACAAAGTATAAATACTAAAAAGAAAGGCACTCATAACTGTGGTGGGCAAATGCGAGATAAAAAGAATTCCGACGGAAATTGCCAAGCCAAGTGAATCAATCCATTTACCTTTCAGACAAACTCGATTAATAAATAAAAAACAGAAAGGAAGAATAGCGGCTGCGCTGAATTCGGCAATAAAAGATGCCTGGTAAATTTGATTAAAGTGATAAGGAATAAAAATATAAGTAATTCCGCCAACCAATGAAGCATTGCGCGAAAAACCTTCACGCGCCCAAAAATAAGCCCCGACTGCTCCTTGAAAAAACAAAAATAGAGTAGTTAAAAAATAGGCATCAAACCAGTTGCCCGTTAACCAGCGAAAGGCTGAAAGAAGGTAAGATGTTAAAGGCGGATAAAATCTGACTCCAACGTCACCATAACCAAAATTAGGAAGATATGCCCAACTTGGGTAAAAAACGCCGTTCATTAACGAATCGTAAAAAGTTTGGGCGAATTGAAGATGTTGACGCAAATCATTGCCATGTGGAATTCCGTATATAAGTATTGGGATTACTACCACGATAGAAGATAAAAGAATGATACTTAGATCAAGGGCTAGGCGGCTGCGGTTATTTAGGTTTGAAATCTTTTGTAGCATATAAGTAGTATCCAAAAATATCTAAATTAGAATATTTATAGTTTATTGAAGTGGGATTTTTGAGGTTTTGTCTAAAGTGATCTGGCAGGATTGTTTGTCTAAAATATACGGTTTACCGCTGGGGTCGACTAAGTTATTATTTTTATCAATCAAAAAATCTCTATTGTTTGGGAGTTTTACTGTTTGGAGGAAAGGAAATATTTCACTCCAATTGTTGGGACAATGGTTGTTTTTAGTTTTAAATTCGGTCAAGACAGAGTTGACGGCATCACGTTCATCCAATGAATCAATTTGCATTATGTAAAGGGCCGCTGTGTCTTTAGTTTGAGTGTCTTGCGCTTCGGCAAGCATTTGCTCATAAATGGCGCGGGCGGTTTCTCGGCTTCCGCCTTGAGTTTTCATTTGAGCGGTCATTATTTGCATAAATTGAGGTGCCCCTGCGATCTTTGACCCTTTCTCATAGATTTCAGAGGCTTTTTCATAATTTTTTGTCCGCCAATAGATGTATCCTAAATGCTGATATAATCGCCATTCCTGTGGGTTATTGGCAATTCCTTTTTCCGTAATTTTTATTGCCTGGTCAGTATCAATTGCCGGTAAAACGATTGCGCCATATGAATAAACCGCCAAGTATCGAGGGTCGAGCGAAGTTGCATTATCCAGAAGAGGGTAAAGAAGACGCGGATTCAGCGGACGGAGGTCGCCTAAATTGATGGTTTGTTCTTTACTGTTTGCAATCTTGTTTCCTATGTATTGAAGCGATTGCATCCAATACCAATCCGCTATTAATCCATTGAATCCCAGACTGTAATCCTTTAATTTTGCCCCCTGAAGCATTAGATCCTGATCTTCAAAGCCTTCGGGCAACGGCGGGCGATTTTTTTCGAGGAAATTACTCAAAATAAAAACCAAAACAAAGCAACCCGCGATTAAAACGGTAGAAATAATAATTTGAAGTCTATTATTTTTCATAAGTCTTATGGCTGACGCAATTTTACTTGATACAAAATATAATCTCCTACTACTTCGCCTGCATCTCGCTGATACCAACGGTCAAGATTAGTAAAATTATTTTCAAAATTTTTATTAACTACAACCAAAGAAATTGGTAATTTCTGAGCCTCTTGATAGGTAAAGTTTTGAGTAAATTTATCATAGTCATCAATTACTTTGGCTATTTCATCCTTAGTAATTATAGTAGATTTTCCCGTTTGAATGGGAGAAAGTTTATCAGCCCCAAAATAAGCGAGTGCTTCCCAACTTACTTTTCCCCGAAATAAATTAGAATTCAAGTTGTCCTTGCTGATACTTTGATAATAAAGAAAAGTATTCAGTCGTGAAATATTTTCTTTTTGGTTAATATCAGGATGAAACCATAAATGCGGAGCCCACAACATAGGTTGAGAAGTTAAAGTTGGTATCTCAATCCCGGTAAAAAAAGGCGTGTCAATAAAATCAAAGGTTAAAATAACAGGTTTTTGCTTAGTTCCGCGAAATTCCTGAGTTTGACTGATCTCTTTTATTCTTTCCGAGACCGGAATCAGTTTATCCCGCCAGAGATTGACATCCCGGTTGATTGCTACACTATAGATAGTATCAAAACTGCCTACACAGAAAGGAATGGAGACTAATAACAACATCAGTAATTTTAGTCTGTCAAAATCTACTATTCGCTTTAACAAAATAAATAATAGTAGAAATGAGGAAAGAGTAGCTAAATAGTTGACGCAGTAAAATTCATAATGAAAAGGCTGAATTGAGCGTCCGGTAATGATCTGTTGATTAAAGACAATGATCGTCACCAGATTTAATGATAACAAAAAAATGATTTTAATATCACTTAAATCAATCCGGCGAAGTATTGCAAAAATTAAAATTATGATAGTAGTTAAGTAACTGAAAATTTCCGGGATCCTCAATAAATCGGACTCATGCGTCAGATTCATTACTATTACAGAGTCCACATCATTTTCCCGATTAGAAACTAAAATAAAATATGGAATAAGAACCAGCACTAATGAAAACCCGAAACCAAGTAAGTAAAAAAGATTTTCTTTTAATTTCTCGAAACGAAAGATCATCATTAAACCGATCAAACTAAAGAACCAGGCAAACACAGTTGTCCAAAAATAATAGTAAGAATAAACACAAAAGATAAAGGAACAAAGGGCGAGAAAAGCTGACTTTAGTTTGGCTGATTGAGAATCGGCATTAAAAAATTTCCAGACAAAAACAATAAATAAAAACTGCGCCGGAAATCCGATTGCCGGAACAATTCGTCTTAAAAATATTAAATTGTGCAATAAATGAGGATCATAAGACGGAATCAGCGAAAGAGTTGCCCCTTGTCCGCCAACAGTTGCTCCTAAAAGGATAACTACTAAAGCTCCGGCAAAGGCACAGATGCTATCCTCCGTAAAGTGAAATACCAGCCAATAAACCGCAATTGCTGCAAAAAATCCAACCAGCAAGCTGGTTAGAATCATTAGGTTTGAGATTGATAAATTAAAAATCTTAGCAAAAAAAACAGGCGGATAGGTAGCCAGAAATTGGATTGATAATCCGGATTCTTTCTGTGGCGTAGTTTCAGAATCAACTGCTCCGGAATAGGGTGAGTTCCGGCGCGGTTTTCCATCCATCAAAGATTGCAAATACGCTGCATAAAACGGCTCATCAATATCAGTAATAGCATAAATCCCATGACATTGATTTTCACAATTCATCCAAAGGTCGATTTGCGGAGCGAGAGCAAAAACAGAAATAATTAATCCGCTTAGAATTGCTCCGATTAAAAAGTATTTATTGGCTGAAAGAGTTTTATGCAACATAATCGATTAACCAAACTAACATTACTGAGGTTGACGAAGTTTGACTTGATATAAAATATAATCTCCAATAGCCTGACCTGCATCACGTTCATACCAACGGTCGAGATTGGCTAAATTATTTTCAAGCGTTCTATTAACTAAAACTAAAGAGATTAAAGGATTCTGAGCGTCTTGGTAACTAAAATTTCGGGTAAATTTCTCATAATCATCAACAATCCTTTCTATTTCCTCTTCTGTCACCGGGGTTAACTTTCCTGAGTAAATATTAGAAGTTTTTTCCGGACCTAAATAACCGATAGCCATCCACAATTCTTTGCGAGAAAGACTGGTTTTTAATTTATCGCTGCTAATATTTTGAAAATAGAGAAAAGTATTGAGCCGGCGAATGTCTTCCTTTTTGGTAATATCAGGAATTAAATTTAAATGCGGCCCCCAAAGAATCGGTTGAGAAGTTAATGCAGGTATCTCCAGACCGCTGAAATACGCTCCATCTGAAAGATCAAAAGATAAAACTACACTTTTTGAATTATTTATCTGAAATTCAGGGCTCCGGCTAATTATTTTAACCCTTTCTAAAACCGGAAGTAATTGATTTCGGCGAAGATTAAGAGTATCTGCTCTGAGGCTTCCATCAATAGTATCAAAAGCACCGACACAAATTGGGAGAGAGGCTAGCAAAATCATCAACAGTTTTAATCGGTCAAAACTTATAAGTTGTTTTACTAAAATAAATATCAATAAAAATACTGACAAAGTGGCTAAAAAGTTAGCGCAGAAAAATTGATAATGAAAGAGTTGAATTTGATAGCCCGTAATGATCTGCTGGTTGAAAACAATGATAACAACTAAGTTCAATGATAATAAAAAGATTACCTGAAAGTCTTTTAAATCAATTTGGCGGAGAAGCACGAAAAGAATTATTAAAGCCGTAGAAACATAACTGACAATTTCAGGTGGTCTCCATAAATCTGGTGCGTGGTTGGAATTTATGACGAAAGCGGAGTCAATATCAGTTCCGCGATTGGAAATTAAGATCAAGTATGGAATTAGAACAATTATTAAAGAAACTCCGAAACCGATTAGATAAAAAAGATTCTCTTTTAATTTCTCGAAACGAAAGATCATCAATAAACCGATCAAACTAAAGAACCAGGCAAACGCAGTTGTCCAAAAAAAGTAATAAGAATAGACACAAAAAGTAAATGAGCAAAGGGCGAGAAAGGCTGACTTTAGTTTGGTTGCTGACGAATCTTCGTTGAAAAACTTCCAAACAAAGACTATGAATAAAAAAAGTGCGGGAAAACTAATTGCCGGAACCGTGCGGCGCATAAATACCAAACTGTTGAGAATGTGGGAACTATCTGGTGAAATAAGCGAAAAGGTGCTTCCTTGTCCGGCAGCCAGATTTCCTAAAAATAGAATGAACAATGTCCCGACGAATGCTGAAGTATTATCTTCAGTAAAAAGATAAACTAACCAATAAATGGCAACTGCTGCAAAGAAGGCAGACACCAAACTGATTAGAATCATCAGATTTGAAATAGAAAGATTGAAAGCTTGAGCTAAAAGTGCAGGTGGATATGAAGCCAGAAATTGGATTGATAAGACAGATTCTTTCTGTGGCGTAGTCTCAGAATCAACTGCTCCCGAAATAGGTGAATTCCGGCGCGGTTTTCCATCCATCAAAGATTGCAAATAACCTGCATAATACGGTTCATCCAAATCGGTAATTGCATATATTCCACTACAACTGTTGCCACAGTTTATCCAGAGATCAATTTGCGGAACCAGAGCAACCCCGGAAATCAATAACCCAACCAGAATTGAGCCGATTAAAAAGTTTTTATTTGCTGAAAGACTTTTTGATCTCATTTATTTGGTAATGATTAAATGGGTGGAATCGGTGCTTATTTAAAATTTCGCCGACTAAAAATCAAAATAGTCAAAGTCAGCAAAATCATTACATATACAATTGCATAGACAAAAGATCCCAAAATCATTGAAGCGGGAGGAGCATCGCCGTAGGCAGCGTTTGCAATAAAGCTGAAATGTGAAAGATTAGGTAAGAGATAGTAAATTGCTCCAAAGAAATATTGGGCAAAAGCTGAACCCATACTTTTAGCCAAATCATTTAAGGATGCACTAAAATGCCCAATAATGAAGACAAAAAACGATAATAGAGCAGAAAGTGCAGATGAAGAAAAGGATGAAAAAAGAACTGCAACTGCAGTAATAATTGTCAGTTCCAGAAATATCAATAAAATTGAACCCCAAATCGAAAGAGCTAAGCCTTTCCCGCCAACGTATAAAATGGCTAAACTGACGCCAACCCCCATCAACACAACGTTAACCAAAAGCGTCAGACATAAGCCCAAATATTTGCCGACAATGAACTCGCCGCGTCCAATCGGTTTTGAGAAAATCGAATAAACGGTTCTTCTTTCAATTTCTTTGCTCACTAAACTGACACCAACAAAAATTGAAATAAATGAACCGAAAAGAAGCATCGCACTTAAACCGAGATTGACAATCGTTCGTGCCTCCTGTCCGGCAGTCAGTTCACCAAGAAAAATTGCGCTAGCCGTCAATAAAAGAACGAAAAGCACAAGGTTATATAACACACGGTCACGCACAGCTTCACGAAAGGTGTTGCTGGCGATGATAAAAATACGATTTAGGAAAAATGATTGATTAGATTGTTCGTAGCTCACTTTTTTTGAATGGATTGGCAGCTAAAGTTTGCTAAATTAATTATAACTCATTTTTTTTATGTGGTGCAATCATAAAAAATGACTAGACATCTTTCCTACCTAAAATGCTTTTAGTTCCTTAGGAATACCATATCTATTATTATCCAAAAGTGGATGTTGGAGTTTAGTCGGAACGGCATTAATTCGCCTTTTGCGCTATGAATATTTCGCTCCTAACAGAGTTATAATCAACATACTTAGCAATTTGTTCCGGAAAGTTTTTACCTAAATTAGTAAGTCCCCAAAGATTATTGAGAGCTGATAGGGGTGGCAGTTGGAGCCGTGGTTTCATCAAAAGGGGTTGACAGATCATTCCAGTCAAACCCAATAAATCCCATTTGTGTAACACAAAACTTTTTCGTTCCGGTCTGGGTTGAACCCGAAGCCGTTATTGGATTTGCCGAGAAAAAAAATGTCGCCGGAGTTAAAGCATTGGCAATTGTTTTGGCTCCCACAAAGTTATATCCGCTTTTTGAGCCAAATCTTAAGGCATCATCAATTAACTGTTTAGCGTATAGATCGGATAAAACCACCGAATCTCCGGTCGAACCTGCAGTTCCGGCATAATTTCCTGCTCCAAAAGAGGTTAAATACAATGACTGTGCTCCGTGCAGGGTGCGAAGTGTTGAAATGGCACTGCCTTCGTTAGCCGAACGGCGAGCTGCTAATAAATTTGGAATTGCAATGGCGGCAATGATACCGATGATAAGCACTACAATTAACAACTCCACTAATGAAAATCCTGATTGTTTCCTTTTCATAACTGGCTTGACCCCAAACTTTGTTTGATAGTTATGAAAAAAGAGAGAAACACTTATAAAATGATTCTCTCTTTCTATTTTTTAGTTTTAGCAAACTAATTTGATTAGTTGCTCAAGACTGCAAAAGCACCGCTTGCTACTAAAGCACCAGAGGCATTTGAAGCAATTGAGTTGGTTGAAAGAGCTGATCCTGAATAAAGAACACCTTCGGTCAAGACTGCAAATTCACGAGTTCCGGTTGCGGTAACACCTGAAGATGTGACAGGGCTTGCGACTCCGCAAAATTGAGCAGGAGCTGATGAACTACCAGCAATTACACTACCGGTAAAGACATAACCGCTCTTGACGGCTGAACTCGAAGTGTTACCACCCAATTGGCTGTCGATCAAACCTAAACGATTAAGGTTATTGAATGCTTCTTTATCTGGGGTTGTTCCAGCTGTTCCGGTATATTGACCGG
Organism: Pyrinomonadaceae bacterium; assembly: GCA_035438525.1. Lineage (GTDB taxonomy): Bacteria > Acidobacteriota > Blastocatellia > Pyrinomonadales > Pyrinomonadaceae > JAIBCC01. Next base: position 614 of record DAORIL010000130.1, on the reverse strand, counting down.
CGCCTGTGGTAGCTTGATAAGTCATTTGTGCGCCGTGATAGGTGCGAAGTGACGAGATAGCTGAACCTTCGTTAGCAGAACGACGGGCAGCCAATAAATTTGGGATAGCGATCGCAGCAATGATGCCGATGATAACTACAACGATTAAAAGTTCGATAAGCGAGAAACCTTTTTGATTTTTCATCCGTTTAATTAATCTCCTTGGAAAGTCCTATATGTCTTTTTAGTTTTTCTGAATTTTTCTACCTTGTCTCAGGCGAGGTTACTTATTACAAAAGCTGTGCCACAAGGTGAGATTCTTTTTAAAACAGATGGAAGTCTAAGTATTAAAAGGCGATAGGTAAATATTGTGATTAAAATTACTTGATAAACTTGTTTCTAGTGAGCCATTATTAACATTTTTCGGCATCTTGGAAGTGACGAAAAATGTCATTGTTTAGAATATAAATTTGAGTTGAGAAAAGTTGTTTCTAATTTATTTGATGATGCTCTTACTCCTTTTAAATGAGCTGCCTTTGATAACTATTAAGCTTTAAAAAATCAATAAGTCAAAATATTTATTATTGAGAGCTGATAGGGGTGGCAGTTGGAGCCGTGGTTTCATCAAAAGGGGT
>DAORIL010000129.1:0-12388 GCA_035438525.1 Pyrinomonadaceae bacterium | reverse complement strand
CTAAAATCTCTTTTCCCAACGCCGTGAGTAACACTTTTACTTGTTCCTTTTGTTCATTCTTTACTTTGTCTGAACAAGTCCAGGCTGTCATTCCTTGCCCAATTTGCGAAGGTGTGTTCGGCATCGCCCGCACCACAAAATCATTTTTGAGCGATTCCGAAAGAGTTTCGATGGTTGCGCCGGCAATAATTGAAATTACAAGGTGATTCGATTGAACAACTTCAACCAATTCATCCAAAACGCCTTTTAGCCGTTGCGGTTTAACGCATAGAACTATCATCGAATTATTGTCTGGAAGTGATTTACCAGCTTCAGCGTTCTGTTCAAATACCTCAATTCCATATTTTTCTTTGAGTTCTTCGCGCCGATGTTGGCGAGGATGTGAAGCCAAAATTTGACTGGGTTTTACCAATTTTTTTCGTAAAAGTCCCGCTACGATTGATTCACCCATTACACCGCAACCAATAAATGCAAGTTTTGTGTTTTCTAAAAGTTTCGTGCTTTCAAGTTCTTTTTGTGTCATAATTTCAAAACGAAAATTCATTTTACAATTTTAATAGGCTAGATTTCTATGAAAGTATTTCGATTCTTTTTTTTGGGGGCATTTATTTCTTTTTTTCTGGGTTGTTCTATTCAGTTTAATCAAACCAATTCAAATGTAAACGGCACTAAAACAGAAAATGTAAATGTTCCAAATTCTTCACCTGGCGTTAATAAATCAGAAAACACAAAGGTTGAGGAAAAAAAGAATGAAAATGTTGATAATTCAGATTGTCAAAGTTTGAAAAAGAAAGATTTAGCTCTGGATAAAAAGCAAACATTTGCAATTGATTTTAAGCCTTTTGAAAAGTCTTGTTTTGCTACCTTTTACAATCCTGAATTTAGTAACCCTAATCTTGACTCGCAATTTTTCATTTTCAAGGATGGAAAAGAAGTTTTCACATTGCCTCAACCTTTTGGGGGCAGCGGAGGTTGCTGGACTGATGCAGTTGCTTTTGAAGACGTTAATAACGATCAATTGACCGATATTATTATTGTTGGAAAATGCGGGGCTAAAATGGGCGATTATAACGAAAATATGGTTTACCTAAACACGGGAAAAGATTTTGTAACCAATGCAAATTCAAATGCTGAAATGATGGATTTTTCAAAAGTGAGCCAAATTAAAGATTTTGTGCAAAAAAATCCGAAGTTGTTCACCAAATAATTATAAAGACAATTTGAATTGATTTTAGAATTAAACTCATTCAAAATTGCTGAACTATCAAATGAGTCTAGAATTACAACGTAGCGATTCAAATAATATTCCGCTGATTATTGTTAATCCAAAATCCGCCAGTGGTTCTACTCAAACCCGTTGGGCGCGGATTGCCTCGGATTGGGCTGCCCATTATGGCGCTTTTAATGTTGATTTTACAGAATACCGGGGGCATGGGATTGAATTAGCCAAAAAAGCAGCCGAATCAGGTCGGAAATTTATTGTTGCTTGTGGTGGCGATGGAACTATAAATGAAGTAGCAAATGGGATTATGCTCTCTGGTATAGATGCGGAACTTGGGGTTTTACCGCAGGGAACAGGCGGAGATTTTAGACGCACAATCGGAATGCCTTCCACTATCCGGCGTGCCTCTGAAGCCTTAAAAAATGGGGTTACAAAAACAATTGATGTCGGAAAAGTTACCTATATCAATCATCAAGACCAAACGGAAGAGCGTTATTTTTTGAATATAGCCAGCGTTGGACTTTCGGCTTCGATAATTGAAAGAGTAAAAACTTCTGGGAATTTAAATTGGATTACTTTTGGTTCACTCCGTGGAAAAGCGAGTTTTGCCTATTCCGCATTGCAAGAAGTTCTGAATTTAGGAGTTAGAACAGTCCGGGTCCGTTTTGACGATAGCGAAGTTAAATCGTTGCAAACTATAGTTTTTTGTGTTGCCAATGCCAGATATTTTGGCGGTGGAATGAAGATCGCACCCGATGCAATAATTGATGACGGTTTATTTAATGCCGTCAATATTGGAGATTTAAGCACTACTAAAATCATGAGAAAAGCTCCGAAACTATATGCCGGAACCCATTATTCGCTGGATGAAGTAAAGCATACAACAGCTAAAAAAATAGAAATTTCTGCTTTTGGAAATGAAGAAATTCACCTTGAAACCGATGGCGAATTACCTGGAAAACTACCGGCGGTTTTTGAAATTTTACCGAGTGCTTTAAAAGTTAGAGTTCCTAAGAATTAGTTTGGGACCTTGTGAAAGTGTAGAAAGTGGGGGAGGAATTTGCCGTCCCCGGAATGTCTAAAATTTCTAAACACCTAAACCATACCTAAACCTATGACCAAATCCTTTTGTCAACGCCTGATTGAATCCTGCGAAACCAACTCTTCCCGTGTAGGAATGCGTATTGTGGGTGATGAAAACGAAGTTTACACCTTCGGCGAGATGCTCAAACAGATTCGCTCAATTGCGTATAGGCTTGAATCTGAAGGGGTTGCGTTTGGAGACAGGGTTGCCTTGATTGGCGAAAATCATCCTTGCTGGGCAATTGCTTATCTTGGAACAATCTATCGCGGTGCAGTCATTGTGCCGCTTGACCCACACGGTGAAATTGAAACTATTACCAATTTTTTAGAAAATTCCGAAGCTAAAGTTGCCTTTCTTTCCCCAGATATAACAGGAAAATTTCAGCAAATCGAAGAAAAACTTGGTCGTCATATTCCTGCTGTTGTTTGGAATTTAGAAAACTCAACCAATGGTTTCAAAAAATTCGAAGATTGGTCCAAAACTGATTTTCCCGAAAACTTTGCAAAACAAATTCCGAATGCCAAGGAAACAGATCCGGCTTTAATGATCTATACCTCGGGCACAACGGGCACACCAAAGGGCGTCCCGCTTACCCACGGAAATATCGTTGCCGAACTAGATGGAATAAACGAGGTCATCCAGCTTTCTCCTGAGGATAGTATCCTTTCACTATTACCCCTATTTCACGCTTATTTGCAAATTGTAAACTTATGGATTGCAACAACTTATGGTTGTGAAGCCGGTTATTTAAAGGAACTTACCCCTGATGAATTATCAAAGGCTATGAAAGAATTTAAGCCGACAATTTTGACCACCGTTCCCCGGCTTTGGTATCTCTTTCACAAGAAAATTTTTGATGCAGTCGGGACTCAATCTAAAATAGTTCAAGGAATTTTTCGCACCATGTTGGCGACTAACGGTTTCTTGCGTGATTCATTCAAAATAAATTTAGGTAAAAAGTTTTTTGGGAAAGTTCACGACGGATTTGGTGGAAATTTACGCATTGCAATTTCGGCGGGTTCTCGATTTGATTCTGATGTTGCAATCGATTTTCATAAACTTGGGTTTACGATTTTACAAGGTTATGGATTGACCGAAACCAGCGGCGCGGCTACTGCAACTTTTGAAAATGATAATCGGGTTGGTTCAGTCGGAAAACCAATGTCTAATTCTCAAGTCAAAATTGATGAACCTGATGCTGATGGAGTAGGTGAAGTTTTGATCAAAGGCGACATGGTTTTTGCAGGTTACTACAAAAATCCTGAAGCAACCAAAGAAGCCTTTACTGAAGATGGTTGGTTTCGTTCCGGCGATTTAGGAAAACTTGATAAAGACGGTCATCTTTATATTGTTGGTCGCAAAAAAGATGTGATCGTTTTGCCAAATGGGAAAAATGTTCATCCCGAAGATTTAGAGGTAAATTATCTCAAAACTCCTTTGGTTGCAGAACTTGCGGTTTTGGGAATGAAGGACGAATCAATCGGCATGCAAGGCGCAGAAAAACTAATTGCCGTAATTGTTCCAGATTTTGATTATTTGAAACAAGCCAAAATCGCAAATTCCTACGAGGCTATTCGTTTTGAGTTAGATGGTCTAGGGCGCGAATTACCTGAATACCAAAGAGTCCGTGAATACATTGTTCGAGCAGAACCTTTGCCACGGACGGCAACCAGAAAAATCAAACGTTTTCAGCTCCAAAAGGAAATTGAAAGCGGGGCTTTGCAACATACCCAACCTCGAACGGAGAAAGATTGGTCTTTTACCGCCCAAGACAAAAATTTATTTGAAACAATTGCCGGAAAAGCTGTTATTGCAACAATTAACCAGCAAAAGGCTGATCTTGAAGCCATTCACCCGAATATGAATTTGGAACTTGATTTGGGTTTGGATTCCCTTGCCCGGGCAGAAACTTTTGCTTCATTGGAACAAACCTTCAAGGTTGAATTTGATTCGGAAGAAGCTACTAAAGCATTTACAGTCAACGATTTAATAAAACTAGTTGAGAAAACAGCTAATCTTGAGAATTTTCAAGGTGAACTCGAAACAGGTTTTAATTGGAAACAAATTTTGAAAGAAGCAAATGATGATTTGCCCGAAATTCAACCGGTTTTGAAACAAGGGATTTTGGTCGCCCTCATCGGATTTTTAATTCTAAAATTTTCCTATTTTGTATTCAAAATTCTTTTACGGCTTGAAGTTAAAGGGGTTGAGGAACTTTCGAAATTAGAAAAGCCATTTATCATTTGCCCTAATCACCAAAGTTTTTTAGACGGATACATCGTTCCAACTACCTATCCATTTGAAATTTTGAAGGATATTTTTCATGTTGGAGCCAGTGAGTTTTTCCAAGGATTTTTTGGTAGAAACTTTGCAAAGTTGACGAGAATTGTTCCAATTGATCCTGATTCTCAACTAATTAAAGCGATGAAAGCGGGGGCAATCGGTTTGCGTCACGGCAAAATTCTCAATATTTACCCGGAAGGGGAACGCGCTTTTGATGGGGAACTCCATCCATTCAAAAAAGGGGCGGCAATTTTAGCCAGCGAACTTGATTACCAAATTGTTCCGGTTGCTTTAGATGGATTATTTAAAGTTTGGGCGAGGGGTTCAAACAGGATCAGATTTGAAAAAGTCAAGATTCATTTTGGTAAACCATTAAATTTAGATCCATTTAAATCATTACAGGGTGAAGAAAAATATGAGAAAATCACTCAACATTTGAAGGAAACGATTCAAGAAATGTTAGTAGAAATGAGAAAACAATAATCAGTTAAGGAAAAAAAATGAAAAAAATTATCTTCAGTTTCTTTTTTGTTCTGGCAATTTTAACAATGGTTGCCCAAGCTCAAAATTCGTGCGCAAATCAATCAATTGAAAATTTAGCCAATAAATTTGCCAAAGCCTTTCAATCAAAAACTTTATCCGAAATTGATTCGACTAAACCATTTGTAAATTTGATAACTATTAGAATTGAAAATTCACTTTCAGGTGAGGGCGATCCAGATCAATTTGAATTTAAACGGGTTAAAAGTTTTACACTTTTTGAAAAATGGTTAAAAGGTAAGGAAGTTGAAGAATTACCAAATCGTTCCGTTGAGCCGCTAATTAGTTGTAAAAAAGGAATTTGCACTTATGCTATCAATGGGCTTCTGCACAATACTTTGTTTTTGAAAAAAATTTCTTATGGCTACAAAAAAGATAAATGTCCCTATATCAAATCCGTTTTTATTATTGACGGAAATTAACTTGTTTGGATTTCATCATTCATCATAAAATTGAGAATTCTAATGATCGTTTCCCTCATTTCTCGGCGGTCAACAACTCTATCTACCATTCCGTGCTCAAGCAAAAATTCGGAACGTTGAAACCCTTTTGGTAATTTTTGCCTGATCGTTTGCTCAATTACTCTTGGTCCAGCAAAACCGATCAAGGCTTTCGGTTCAGCCAGAATAACATCTCCAAGCATTGCAAAACTAGCTGTTACGCCGCCTGTGGTTGGATCTGTCAATACCGAAATAAATGGTAAATGAGCATCGTGCAGTTGGGCTAAAGCAGCTGAAATTTTTGCCATTTGCATTAAACTGAGAGTTCCTTCCTGCATTCGGGCGCCGCCCGAGGCTGAAAAAATAATTACTGCCCCTCTAGTTTTAATTGCTCTTTCAATAAGACGGGTAATTTTTTCGCCAACCGCCGACCCCATGGAACCGCCGATAAACGACATATCCATTGCCCCTGCAAAAACCTTGTGCCCGCCGACTTCACCTTTGCCCGAAATTATTGCTTCGGGAAGTCCAGAGGATTTTTTTGCCTGTTCAATTCTGTCTTTATAAGGTTTGGAATCAACAAATTCAAGGGGATCGCCTGAGGTCACTTCGGCATCCAATTCCTCAAATTGTCCTTCATCAAACAGTAAATCAAGCCTTAAATAGGCACCTATCCGGAAATGGTATTTACAATTTGTGCAAACTTGTAATGAATCTTCCAGGTCACGATTAACAAGCGTAGTTTCGCACTCCGGGCATTTGGTAAAAACACCTTCGGTTTGAACTGTTCGCCTTTCGTCGGTTTGTTCTTCTAATTTTGGTTTATTTCTTCGGAACCAAGCCATAATGATTTTCTGATTTTAGAATTGCAAAGTTTGATTAGCAAGTGACTAAAACAAATAAAAGTTTTATCAAGCTAAAACCCGAAGCATTTCTTGGTGAATTAATCCATTACTGGCGCACATTGGAGGGGAATAAAGATCAAAATTTCCACCATGATAATTAGTAATTTGGCCCCCTGCTTCCTCGATCAGGAGAACTCCTGCAGCCATATCCCAAGGGTTCAACCCCTCTTCCCAAAAGCCATCAAAACGTCCGCAAGCAATATATGCCATATCAATGGCGGCAGAACCATCTCGTCTGACCCCACGTGCGTTTAGCAAAAATGAGGTCAAATGGCGTGCAAAATTATCTTTTTGTTTGAAATCATATGGGAATCCGGTGACCAACAAGGCTTCACTAAGTTTTTCGGTTTTGGAAACACGAATTGGTTTATTATTTAAAGTTGCGCCATTTCCCTTTTCTGCGGCAAAAACCTCATTTCGAGTCGGGTCAAAAGTCACTGCCACCACAATTTTCCCTTCATGTTCAAGGGCGATCGTCACACAAAAGCACGGATAACCGTGTGCATAATTTGTCGTCCCATCCAGTGGATCAATTATCCATTTCCATTTTGAATTTCCATCGACTGCAGCATTCCCGGACTCTTCAGCTAAAATTGAATGTTTTGGATAATATGATTTGATCTGTTCAATTATTAGTTTTTCAGAAGCTAAATCGGCTTCAGTTACCAAATTTATGTCACCTTTTTTTGTGACCGTAAGAATTTTTCCAAATTTTTCTAAAAGGATTTGTCCAGCGTCACGGGCGGTCTGAATTGCAAAATTAAGCATAAAAAGATTTTATCAAAAAAATACGATAACCCCGAAATACAGGTTTTTAATAAATTGAAGATTTGCATAATCTTCAATTCCATTTTAGAATTATTGCAGTTTGATCAAGCCGTTTACACTGTTAAGGTGTGAACGGTTTTTATTTTTGGAGAAACAATTGAATGACCGATAATGAATTTTTCGAACAATTTGAAAATGGAACGTTAGATGCAAAACTGTTTACCCATTCCGCTCATATCCAAATGGCCTGGATTTACCTGAAAAAATACCAATTACCTGAAGCCCTCCGAAATTTTTCAAATGCCCTGAAAAACTTTGCCAAAGTAAATAAAGCACAGGGACTCTATAACGAAACCATTACTTTCGCTTTTTTGATAATAATCAACGAAAGAATGAAAAGAACCCAAACTGATCAAAATTGGGAGGATTTCAAGCAAAATAATTCAGAACTTTTTGATTGGAAAAATAATATCTTGAAAAATTATTATAATGAGGCAACATTAAAATCTGTTTTTGCCAAGAAAACTTTTATTTTCCCGGACAAATTTGAATAAACCGATTTTGGAAACTTTCCGTATTTTTTTTCGTTATTGGTGATTGTATATGACACATCAATCCTTTAAAAACCAAATAAAGTCGTTACAAAATAGAAATTCTTTTGACGCTTCCCAACCTTTTCCTTATACTTATCCTTAAAAAGGCGCAGTTTGTCCCGAATTCGTTATTTAACCGCAATTATTCAAGTCATTTAGGAGATTAAACTATGGGACGTGTGTGGAATTTAATCAAAGGTTTCTTTGGACTTTTTGTTTCAAAAGTCGAGCAGGAACATCCTGAAATCGTTTATCAAAATTCGATTGATTCATTAACGCAAAAAGCCGTTCAGCTTCGTCAAGCGGCCGCTGCAATTATTCGTCGGCGTGACGAAATAGAAGATCGTTACGAAAACAAAGCCCGAGAAGCTAAAGAAATTGAAGCTCAATTGACGGTTGCAGTCAATAATGGTGATGAAGAAATCGGAACGCTTTTAGTTGAAAAGAAGGATGTGCTTGATTCGGAAATCGCCGATCTAACTGTTGAAATGGAACAGGCTCGGGCTGATGCCAATGATGTCAAATCCGCTTTGCTTAAAATACAAGGCGAACGCGAAAAACTGGTAGCCGAAAAAGACCGAATGGTTGGCAAACTGGCCAGCGCACAGGCAAGAGTTAAAATTCAGGAACAACTCGACGGACTTTCTTTGGACAGCGATGTTAAGGCTTTGGATAATGTGCGGACACATATTAAAAACAAAATTGCAGAAGCAAATTTGGGCAAGGAATTGAGTGAAAGTTCTTTGGATGCCCGACTTGAGAAAATTAAATCACAGGTTGGAAGTGTTCAGGCCCAAACAAAATTTCAACAAATGCGGCAGCAACATTTGAACGCACAAAATCAACAAGGTAATAAAAGTTTGTAAGAATTGGGAGGTTACAGATTTTTTGGAATTAAGTTCAAGCCTTCGGGCTTTGAACTTACTGAAATTTCTAAGCTTCCCAAACTAATAATGAGGAAAATATGGCTATTAGAATTGGAAAATATCAACTTGGACCTGGTTTTATAATTCTTGCCCTCGCATTAATTTTGGGTTTACTTTATGTAGCGTTTTCACAATTCGGGATTTGGGACAAATTAAAACCAAAAACCGACGTTAGCAAAACACAACAAACTGTTGAGCGCACCGAAGATATTAAAAGAGAAAATCTTCCTGCAACCGATGTTAAACCACCGGCCCCAACTTCTGATGACCCGGAGGTTACAATTGGAATTTGGACTTGGCAAGCCCAAAGCCCAATTATTGACGCAGTTGGCGGAGTTGGAAAATCAGGTGATCATCCGGACAGTTTGCTTTATCAGGCTGGAATTAAAAATACCAAACTGATCGTCGAAAATGACACTTCAAAACAAGCTGAAATGTTGGCATCAAACAACATCCAGTTTGTAACTACCACCGGCGACCAATCGGCAGTGGATATTGCCGGAGCCAACAAATTGCTTCGCGGCCCCAAGTCCAAGATAGTTTGGAGTAGTGGTTATTCATCCGGGGAAGACTGTCTGATGGGACCTGAATCATGGAAAAAAGATCCGCAAAAAGCTAAAGGAGCTTTGATTGTCACAGCAGTTCCTTATTGTGATTTTAACGTCGCAGTTAACTGGGCAGCGGACAATAAAATTCCGATCAACCCTGATGAAAAGGTTTATAACCCCGATGCAATCAATTTTGTAAATGCGACTGACCACATTGAAGCAGCCCAAAAATTTATTTCTAATTCCAAGGTTTCCTTGAAGAATGTTAAAACGGGACAAAACGAAGACCGCGAAATAAATGCGGTTGCAACATGGACGCCGGGTGATGTTATGGCTGCTCAGGGGCGTAGTTCTGTCAATAACAATGGAACACCTGAAAAATTGCAAAAAATTATTTCAACCGAGCAATATTCGGCAATGATGCCTAGTATTTTGTTTACAACTGAAGATTTTATCAAAAAACATCCGCAATACATTGAAACACTGTTGCGGTGTCTGGCCAGAGCCGGGGCAAAAATCAAATCTGATCCGAATTATTTCAAAACCAGAACGGCAGCTTTAAATGCTCAAGTTTTTAATTTAGAAGGAAAAGGTCCGAGTTTTTGGGCTAAATATTTTGATATTGTGGATGAAAACGGGGTTCGTTTAGGTGGTTCGCGGGTCAACGATATTGCGGATAACCGACACCTTTTCGGTTTGGGAGGCACTAAGTCTTTAGCTGACAGTGTTTTTGGGATTTCTTATAATTCCCACGCTAAAAGATTGCAACAGCTTTTACCTGACCGGATGCCAACATTTACCCCGGTTGACCAGGTTGTTGATTTGCAATTTATTAAGAAAATGTCTGACGAGGTTGGAGAAGTTAAAACTGAAACCGGAAGTTCAAGCCAGGCAGCTTCCTCTGACACTGTTGTTAAGGCCAACTTTGATATAACTTTTGATAGCGGTTCATCAGAAATTAAACCTTCCGAAATTGCTAAACTAAATGAAATCAGAAGTTTGTTAATTCGGGCTTCTAATACGAAAATTATTGTTGAAGGTCACACTGATAATGCGGGTGATTCGGCAAAAAATATTGAATTGTCCAAAGCCAGAGCCCAATCCGTTTGGACTTGGCTCAAAGCTTCGGATGAATCCCGTGTTAATATCAATGACCAGCGGATAATTTCTGTTGATGGTTACGGCTCGTTAAATCCAATTGCGGGGTCGAAAGAAACGCAAAGTAATGAGGAAAGAGCTAAAAATCGTCGGGTTACGATTATTCTGAAATAGCGGGTTTGGATAAGGTATAGTGGAAAGTGTGTAATAAAGAAAATTGAATTAGTAATAATTTAAAAATCTTCAATTATCCACTTTCCATTTTTAACTTTTAACTTTATTGGTGGGTCATAAAGACCATCAGGAAGTCTTTGTCCTCTGTTACGAACAACTCGTGGCAAATGATATTATTAATAGTTTGGCTTGCTTCTGACATTTTTTGTTCAAGTCCTGAAAAATCTTGTCCAATATCTGACATCTTGCCAAGCGGAACTGTTTCCAGTTTTATTGGATATGAGTCTTCGTCATCGCGATAACCCAAAGTAATAATCAGACTTTCAGCTGATTCGAGATATTCGACTCCAATACTTTTCGCAGCAATTTTATTATCCGCGGCAAATGATGAAACCTGGTTAGCTAGATCGCCTAAACCATTATCGGCATCTAATTTTCCGGCAAAAACTTTAAATTTCCCATGTGTTTGATTAGCAATTTGTGACATTTTGTTCTCCTTAAAAGTTAGAATTTTATAATAATATGACTGAGCAACCGGATAAAAACAAGCAGAAAACCCTTCAACAAAATGGTTTTGGCGAAGTTTTTCGAATTTTAGGTGAACCCGGCAAATTTTTGCGGGCAAACTTATTTGTCCTTTGGCTAATTATAATTTTTGTTTTTTGGATGTTTACACCAATCCAAGGAATGCCCTACCCCAGCGAAGTTTGGGAGGCATTTCAACGAATGTTTTCATCAGAATCAAATGACACCAGCAATTTGGTTTATAACACTTGGGTCACGCTTAAACTAAACATTTTCGGTCTTTTACTCGCTTCAATAATTTCATTATTAGTTGCTTATTTGAGTTGTTTGCCTTTTATGCAGCCACTTAATCAATTTTTACAATGGTTACGTTATTTACCGATTGTTGCTTTTAATTTGGTATTTTTATCGCTATTTACGATTGGTTGGTCAATGAAGGTTGCAATGTTGACGGCTGGAATGGCTTTCTTTTTAATAACCTCAATGACGGCTGAAATCGGTCGAATTCCCCAGTTAAAATTTGAATTGGCAAGAGTCTTGAATTACGGAGATCTAAAAACTTTTTGGACTGTTGTGGTGCGTCCGACACTTCCTTCAATGATTGATATTGTCGCCCAAAGCGCAGCAATGGGTTGGGTTATGATCGTAGCAATCGAAACTTTTAACCGGACGGAAGGCGGGATCGGAGCTGCAATTTATTCATATTCGGCAACTAATCAAAAAGCCGAAGTCTATGTTTATCTTGTAATTATCGGTATTATTGCTATTTTGGAAGATCAGTTTTTCTATTGGCTCAAACGAATTGTTTTTCCTTACACAACTATTGCAGAACGAGCCTAAACATTTATCATTTACCCAAATATTTTTCTTTTGACCCTAATTGATAAATGTTGAATGTTTTTTGCTTGATGTTGAATTTTGATTGAAAAATGGAAGAATTATTAAAAATCGAAAATGTCTGTAAAAGTTTTCCACTTAACAACGGAAAGATTTTGCCTGTTTTATCCAATGTCAACTTAAAAATTGGCAATATTCCTGATAAACCTCAAATTCTCAGTATTTTAGGACCCTCGGGCGGCGGAAAAACAACTCTTTTGAGAATTTTGGCCGGGCTGGATAAACCGGATTCAGGCAAAGTAATTCTTAAGGACGGGGAAATGCGGGAAGTAAGATTGGGTGATGTTGGGGTTGTTTTTCAACGATACCCGCTTTTTGATGACCAAACTGTTTTGCAAAATTTAGTGGAGCCAGCCAAAAATGGCGGTTTATCCGGTGAAGAGGC
>DAORIL010000128.1:0-12397 GCA_035438525.1 Pyrinomonadaceae bacterium | reverse complement strand
TTTTAAAGTCAATGCCCGTGTTTCTGTCCTGGTTTAATCCTCGTAGCTAATAATTTTACCTTTACAATTAGTAACCAACTCAACGGCACAGAGAAAATTTGTTTGAAATCAAACGGTTGAAATGCTAAATTGATTTTCTGTTCTTTACTTTATCCCAATCTGAAAGGCAAAAATTATATGAAACGAAATTTACAAATCCTGATTTTGATGGTTGTTCTTAATATTATCTTTGGATGTTTGGCTTCGGTCGCTGCTCAAAAGGTTGGCGGCTTTACGAAGATCTCCAAAACCGATGAAGTAGCACTTGAGGCGGCGGATTTTGCGGTTGAAGCCAAATCTAAGAAAGATGAAACGACATTTACTCTGGTTTCGCTCGATAAAGCCGAACGTCAAACCGTAGCTGGCACAAATTACCGATTATGTCTGAGTATTAAAGATGCAGACGAGAATGAAAAGACGGTTTTAGTGGTTGTCTATCGCAATTTGCAAAAAGTTTTTTCCCTGACCAGCTGGAAGGAAGAAGAATGCGGTGATGATGAAGATTGAAGTTTGATATTCTACAATTTAACTCAATTTAATTTAGAAAACCTGGCTTGTCAGTCAGGTTTTTATTATTTGTATTCAGTTTTTTCCGATTGTCAGCAAAAACCGATTGATTTGGTTGAAAATATAACTATCTCTCTTATAATTTTTTCTATTTATGTTCCGGCAAAAGGTGTTCCAAAGATGCCAACTGCAAGTTCTATCCAAATGAGGGCGAGTGCTAAAAGAATTCCTGCACAAAGCGCGATTCGGTAAACTGATTTAGTTACTGTTCTCAAAACAAGTTCACACATCAGACCTGTGCCGAGTAGTAAAACACCGGCAACAATAAAATCGATCGGAGTCCAGGGAAACTGTGCAATTACCGGTATCAACAGGAGAATTCCTACTCCGAGTATTATTCCGATCAGCCTTTTGTTTTGCTTTATCATGTATGTTTTTATTCCTATTAATTAAATAAATTGTTTGGTTGTTTGTCTGTGTAGGTCATTATTACTTAGCTTTTCAGCAGATTACTTGAATCTACAACCTATCAATGGAAAATTTACACCAAGTTGTTTCGCCTGTCAAGCACTTTACATCATAAAGTCAATTGTTTACACAAGAATTACTAACATTTGGTTGAAATCAATTCCTTTTGTCTCAATAAACTCTGCTTTTGTAATTGGAAAAAGTCCTTCTGTTTGGTGTTTTCTATCATTATCAACTTGTAGATAGTGATTTTCACCTGAATTGTGTCGTTGTCAGACTGTTTGGAGTCATTGTCGGACTGTTTGGAGTCGTTGTCGGACTGTTTGGAGTCGTTATCGGACTTTAGAGAGTGATTTTCTCGTGAAATAGGGTCGCTGTTGTGTGAATTGAATAGATTTTCGTATGTAGAGACTCGTTATTGGTCTGCACAGACCTCTTGTTTGCTTGTTTTGAGTTGTTTTCAGAAGTCTTTGTTTGATTGGATTTGAATTTAATTCAATTTATTACGGAAAGTATGAAACTATTATTTACCTAAAGCGGTTACCTGTTCTTCATCACTTTTGGCTTTGGCTTTGTCATTGACTCTTGAATAAGCCAGAGCGCGATTATGGAAAAAGACAGCATTTTGTGAGTTGATTTTGATAGCCTGCGAGTAATCGCTGACAGCTTGCGAGTAATTTCCTTTGAGAAAATATGCGACACCCCGATTATTTAACGCCACAGCGTTTTTAGGAGCCGATTTTAAGAGATTTGAAAGGTTATCAACTACACATTGATAGTTTTTCTTTTCAAAACAGCTTGCGGCAGAGTTAATGAAATCGTTTTCAACCCCAAATTTCAAATAAACAGGTTCATTGCCGGATAAATCGATGGGCGTATCCATTAATTTATTCGGAACTACTGCGTTTTGGGTGGTTGGAACATTTTCGGTAATTCTATTGAATGTAAATAACACGCCAGCTGACACAATAGCAGTTAAACAAATCGCGGCGATCCCGATTATTGCCTTGTTATTAAACCAATTTTCCTTAACAGGCTCGTTGTAAATTTTACTGACCAGATTGGTGATCGTCTGACCTTCCGGTTGATAGTTATTACCCGATTCTAATTTAAAAGCTGAACTTTGAGAGGCAGTTATTTCAACCGGAGAGGTGTTTGAAATGACCTTTGCAGGTTGGGTAATGGGTTGCACCGGATTTGGAATAGCTTCTTCCGATTTTTGGGTTATTTGCGGTTGATTTACATTAACTGGCTGAGTCGGTTGGGGTTCGACCACTGGCGGTTGAGTTAATTCCCTGTCAGTTGCCCTCCTTTGGGCATAATCAACCTGAGTGATAAGTGAATTATCATGAAAATTTTGCTGCTGAATCGGTTTTGGTTGATTAAATGCCGCCTGAGCTTTTTTGAAATCCGCCTGCATTTCAATTGCCGACGCATAACGATTCTTTCGATCTACTTCCATCGCTTTCATAATACAAAATGAAACGATTGGAGGTATTTCGGGGTTCAATTCCATCGGATTAACTAACGGATCACCCTTTCCATCCCACATTGAAAGCAATCTTTTCAACGCATCAATCGGCATTTGATTGGTCATCAGGTGATAAAACGTCGCCCCCAACGCATAAATATCGCATCTACCGTCTGTGTCTTGTTTGAGAATTCTTTCAGCCAGTAATTGGTGTTTTTGGACAATATAATCCCGAAAATTTTCGTCAGTAACCCGCAAAATCTGCTCTACAGGCGAATAATTCAACGTTGCCCCGACAAATGTATGCGCAGTCATGGTTGCGGTTTTATCACTGCTTCTGGCAATCCCAAAATCCAATAATTTAATCTTGTTACGCGAGTTTATCTTTAAATTTTGCGGTTTAATATCACGATGAATTATCGGCGGTTGCAAAGTATGCAGATAGTCCAATGCATCAAGCAATTGTTCCATCCAATTGAGCAGATCTTTGACCGGAAAAGGGCTTTTACGCTGTTTTAATCCTTCTCCTAGGTCTTCACCATCCACTAATTCCATCACCAGAAACTGACTTCCCGCTTCGGAAAAGTAATCACGCACAAAAGGAACTACTTCGTGGCGTGCAATAGCTAATGATTTCGCTTCTCGCTCAAATGCTTTGAAAATTAAAGATTGTTGGTGTGACGAAGCAACCTCTACAATGATCTCTTTGAGCGCAATTGGTTGTCCAAAACGTTCATCGATCGCTTCATAGACAGCCCCCATCCCGCCGCTTCCCAACTGACGGACGATCCGGTATCGATTTTGTAGCACTTGATTTCTCTCAAGCATAGAGAAACTGCTCCGAAACTGAAATGTTCCACGATGTTACATCAATAAAATCGGTAGGTCAAAAAAATCTTCGATTGTTGCGGGATGTTTCGTTGTTGGAGTTTTGAATAATCCGATTGGAAAAGAAATAACGCAAAGTTTTGCTAAGATTTTAATAAAACCTCGCACTCTTTGCGTTACTTTTGCAGAACTTTGCGTTACAAATTATCTTAAATTTATTCCTCTGTCACTTTTTCGCCCTCATCTTTGACAATCGGGCGCATATGCGGGAACAAAATAACGTCGCGGATCGAATGTTTATTGGTTAAAAGCATGACCAACCTGTCAATCCCAATGCCGATTCCGGCTGCGGGCGGCATTCCGTAACTCAAAGCGCGAATATAGTCCTCATCAAGCACCATTGCCTCATCATCGCCGCCTTCTCTGGCACTCATTTGGTCAACAAAACGTTCGTATTGCTCTTTCGGGTCATTGAGTTCAGAAAATCCGTTCGCGCATTCCATTCCGTTAATAAATAATTCAAAACGCTCTGCAATATTCGGATTTGTCGGCGATGCCTTCGACAACGGAGAGATTGACTTCGGATAATCGATGATAAACGTTGGTTGGATTAGATTATGTTCGACAAATTCTTCAAATAAACCAATTAGATTATTATCATCAATACTTTCAGCCTCAGGCGCATACTGTTTAACTGCATCTTCCATTCTGATGCGTTCAAATTTACTAAAATCAATCTCTTTTCCATCATAATTTACTACTAAACTTCCGCCGGTGGCTTTCTTCACACTTTCCTGAATCATTTCAACTGCGAAATCCATCATTCCGTTGACATCCATATAGGCGCAATAGAATTCGAGCATTGTAAATTCGGGATTATGCTTTTGCGATAAACCTTCGTTGCGAAAATTACGGTTGAGCTCATAAACTTTTTCAAATCCGCCGACTGTCAGCCGTTTGAGGTAAAGTTCGGGCGCAATCCGTGCATAAAGCGGAATATCGAGCGCATTGTGGTGCGTTTCAAAAGGCTTTGCCGCTGCTCCGGTTGCTTTTGGCGTCAACATCGGCGTTTCGACTTCGATATAACCCGCATCATCTAAATAGTTTCGCATTCCGCTAATCAATTTGGCTCGTCGTTCAAAAACTTCACGGGTAGTCAAGCCTTCGTGTTCGACTTGCAAACTGGATGCGATCAAATCAGCATAACGATAACGTCTTTGCAGTTCGGGGTCAGCAATTCCGTGCATTTTATCCGGCATCGGCAACATTGCTTTTGCTAAAAACTGTAAAGTTTCAACGTGAATCGAAATCTCACCCGTATTGGTTAAAAATAAATAGCCTTCAACCCCGATAAAATCTCCGCCATCGAGTAATTTGAATAAATCCCAACCACTGACGAACGGTGAGTGCTGAGTGGTAAGTGGTGAGTTTTCAGAACTATCAGATTGATTTTGTTCCTCAATGTCCCTTAACCGTTCACCATTCACAACTCCCTTTACATCATCCTTTCTAACATAGATCTGCAAACGATTTTTGCCGTCTGAGAGATGCACAAATGCGGCTTTTCCCATCGTGCGCGGCGTTGTCGTTAATCTGCCCGAAACTCTGACATTGTTAAAGGTTCTGAGCTCGGCATTTAACGCCTCTTTGAATTCGGGATTTGGACGTTCGCCTTCGTTGAGTGTGGAAATATGCCGTTTGATTTCATCAGTAACCTGTTTTACCGGAGAAAAATGTAAAAGATTGGTTATAGTATCTTCGGTGCCGGTAAATTTACTGCGGTCAAACTTGTTCGGATAAACATTTCCCACCAATTCGCGCAATTTATCAAGATGTTCGCGGCGCGCTTCGGTTTGATCGTTCGGTTCAATAATTTCGTTGAATTCAGGAATATTCATAATGTAAAGAAGTAATTATACACAAATAATTTTCAATAAATAACCTGCCGTGCCTGTTATTGAACAAAAGCTTTGAAAATTGAAATCGCTTAATTACATTTGTAATTCAAATGGAGAAAACACTTCCGGAATCTCTTTGATTTCGTATCAAAAGATGCAAAGACAAAGAATGAACAAAAAAGTATTGCCAAACCGGCTTTAAAAGTCCCAATTTTGCTTATTTTTTCTTCACTTCCAGAAATTTATTTATGGGAATTTGTTTTTTATAAATTCTGTTTTTTATTCGTTGGAAGATAGTAAGGATTTTTGAAAGAAATCAATTACTCTTTGGTCATAAACTTGAGATTGTTCATTGGAGGCATTGACAATGTTGTAACCGGAAGGCATTAAGTCCAATTTTTTCTCAACGTTTCCTTGATTTGTGAAACAATCGGCAATTTGTGTAGAAGAGTTTTGAATTTTAGGATTATCATTTCCCGATAGGATTATAATTTTTTTGTTGGATACCGTTTTGGCGTTTTCACACATAGATTCACGACTATAGGCGCCATTGTAAAAATATAAATAAGTGCCAACTTGGGCAATTTTAGCCGTAATTGAACTGGCAAATGGATATTTTTTGTCAAGGATGGTCCACAATAAATCGTCTGAATCAAGTGGAATTGAATCTAAGGCTAATGCTTTGACATTTGGTTCTCTGGCAGCAACCGATAGCCCTGCCAGTGCGCCGAGTTCAACGCCGTAAATTCCAAAACTATTTCCAACCAATGTTGTATTCGTTTCTGTTTTCAGGCTTTTCAAAAAATCTAAAGCTGCTAAAGTATCATCTATTTCAAGACCGCCCAGAGTTGTTCCTTTTACCAAAGGCGACTCACCATGTCCACGCAAATCCGGCATTAGAATCGTCGCATCCGTTGCCTCGCTTAGTTTGACACCAAGATTTAAGACCCATGAACGGTCTGCGCCGTAACGATGAAGTAAAAGAATTGCCGGAGCGCTTTCATTTCCACGCAAAAGCCACCCGCGAGCAGTTGTGCCGTCTTTGTTGGTCCATTTTTCGTCAGTGATTTTTGCACCACGGGTGCTTAACATTCCGTATTTTTCCGGTGTCATTAAATAAGCAGAATTTGGCGCATTGATTGAGGTTTTAACTAACCAAATTGATGCACCGATGGTTGCCAAAACTAAAAGAATAAAAATCGGTAACAATAGACGAATAAAACTTTTGAACAGTCGTTTGGTTGATGCCATAACTTTTTTCCTAAATAAAACGTAAAAGTTGAAAAAGAAACTAGACGGAGTGCAACTAAAAAGTAATTTGCAGATTCAAAAAAAAGTCCGTTAGATTTCAGACTTATGGTAAGCTACTTAAATGTTAGCATAGCTCTTATGGAGAAAGGAAGTATTTTATAAACAATGAAAAACATTTTTTTGACATTTTTTACGTTGATTATTGCTCTTTCCATCAACACTTTTGGACAAACCCCAGCCAAATTTGACCAAAAAGATTCTACAGTTAAAAATCCGGCGCTTAACATCCTTCCGCTTTCTGAGGTCAAAGAAGGAATGAAAGGAATCGCCCGCACTGTTTTTCGTGGCAATGTGCCGGAAGAATTCAATGTCGAAATTTTGGGCGTTGTGCCGGGTGCAGTTGGTCCTAAACAAGACATGATCGTCGGTAAGATCAGCGGCGGCGGTGCCGACAGAACTTTTGTTTTTGCCGGAATGTCAGGCTCTCCGGTTTATATCAACGGCAAATTAGTCGGCTATATCTTCTACAGTTTTTCTTTTTCAAAAGAACCTATTTGCGGAATTATGCAGAATGAGCAAATGATCGAGATTTTTGAGAAAAAACCGGAATCAGCCCAAAAAGCAAAGTCTCCACGCTCGTTTTCATTTGCCGAACTGGCATCAACCGATTGGCAGGCAAGCTATCCGCGCGGTTCAAAATTTTCCAGCACCATTTTAGCAGGCGTTCCAAATGCTTCGTTAAATTCGGTTGTCGGCCAAAGTTTTCAACCGATTGCAACCCCAATTTCTTTCAACGGGTTTTCTCAGGAAACTTTGAATTTCTTTGCCCCGCAACTAAGCAATGTTGGGTTAATGCCCGTTGCAGCAATTGGCGGCGCGGCGAAAATTGCCCCGATGAAAAAGTTTGACGACAAAACTTTATTGGGCGGAACATCCGTTTCAATGGAATTAACCCGCGGCGATTATTCGATGTCGGCGGCAGGAACTGTAACTTTCCGTGACGGTGAAAAAATTTATGCTTTCGGGCATCCGTTTTTAGGACTTGGCGTTTCGTCGTTAGCAATGTCTGAATCACACGTTGTAACTGTCATCCCGAATATCAATAATTCATTCAAATTAGCCGTTTCTGATGCCATGGTCGGAACCATGACACAAGACAGAAATACCGGAGTTTTTGGAAATCTCGGGCAGTCTCCCAAAATGATTCCGGTCAAATTAACTGTTCAAACCAGCCGCAATAATCAGGAAGTTTATAACTACGAAGTGGCTAAAGACAACTTTTTGACCCCGCTTTTGATGAATATTACGGTTTATAATTCGCTCACTGCTACTGAACGTGCACTTGGTGAAACAATGGTCGAAGTCAATGGCGAAGTTAAAATCAAAGGTCAGGAACCTATCAAAATCGAACGACGGTTTGCCGGAATGCAAGCCTCGCAAATGGCATCAGGTTCAATTGCTGCACCAATCAATGTTTTACTTCGCGGAGGTTTTGATAATACCGATATTACCGAGATCAATCTCAATATGACTTCGGTTGATGATAGCAAAACTGCGGTTTTGGAAAGAATTTCATTAAATAAAGGTGAGGTTAAGGCGGGCGAAACTTTTGAAGCAAGTGCTTTTATCCGAACAAATACCGGGCAGGTTTTTGTTCAAAGAATTCCTGTCACCGTTCCTGCTGACACTCCTGCCGGAACACTTTTGATAAGTGTTGGGGATGGAGGTTCATTGCAAAGAATTTCGCAAACCAACCAATTTGTCCCGAAAACTCTGGGCGAACTAATTAAAACGATCAACGAAGTAAAGAAAAATGATCGACTTTATGTCCAAGCCTATCGCATCACTAACGGCGCAATCATCGGCGCAAAGGAACTTCCAAATCTTCCGCCATCGGTTCTGGCAACCTTGAATAATGATCGAACCGCCGGGGGATTTACTCCAACCGTTATCACTGCACTGGTTGAAAAAGAAATTCCGCCTGCTGAATTTCTAATTACCGGTCAACAGGTTTTACCGATTGAAGTAATTAAATAGCCGGATAGTTTGGGAAGTTTAGGAAGTTTGGAAAGGAATGATTTTTCTTCCCAAACTTCCTAAACTACCAAAATACTTATGCCAAATTTACCTAGATTACTCCAAGCTATTAGTTTTTCCGCCAAAAAGCATCGCTTCCAACGACGTAAAGGCGGAGATGCCGAACCATATATCAACCATCCGATAGAAGTGGCAAATTTGATTGCCAGCGTTGGTAACGTAACTGATTTAGAAATTTTGATGGCGGCAGTTCTGCACGATACGATTGAAGATACTGAAACCACAGCGGAAGAGCTGACCGAACTTTTTGGGGAAAATGTTTGTGGAATGGTTTTGGAGGTAACCGACGATAAATCCTTACCTAAACAACGCCGCAAAGAACTCCAAATTGAACACTCTCCACATCTTTCATTCGGGGCCAAACATGTCAAACTCGGAGACAAAATTAGCAATATAACCGATGTTTTAAATAATCCTCCGGCAGATTGGTCAAGCGAAACAAAGTCCGAATACATTGCCTGGGCGGGTCAAGTCGTGGACGGTTTGCGTGGAATTAATAAAGAATTAGAAGATTATTTTGACAATTTAGTGGCTTCCGCAAAATAAAAGGCGAGGTTGATTCCCCGCCTTTCTTCAAATTTCACTCATTTATTTCTCTAAAAATCAAACCTGATTCCGAGTTGTAATTCCCGGTTATAGCTTGAATTAAAGGTGAAAGAAGGTGAACCCGAAATAAAGGTTCGTGGTGTATTAAAGTTCGTAGATTGTGTCAAACGACCGCCGCCTGTCGTGCTAAAAGCATACAAAGTGTTATTGACTTGTTGCACATTTGCGCGGTTAAAAATATTAAATCCTTCGGCAAAAAGCGAAAGGCGATATTTTTCTCCAAATTTAATCGCCCGACCAACTCTTAAATCAAAAATATAAGTTGGTGCTGTTGAAAATTGGTTTCTTAAACTTCCTGGAGCGCGGTCATTTGAAGTATTGCCGTCCGCATTCGGATCACCCGAAACAACTGCTGAAAAGGCAAAGCCAGATTGCGCCGTGAAAATTCCGGTTACGATATAATCACTTAAAAGTGCTTTAAGGGCTTTGTTTTCCGTGTATTTAAATGTCCCTGTTTCATAAACGGTATTAAAGATAAAACGATGCCGGACATCTAAGTCCGAACGTCCCCATTCACCTGTCAAATCAAATTGGTTTTCAGCAATTTTGGCATCATCTCCACCGCCAACAACCACCGCTGTTTGGTCAGGTTTGTTATCTAAGGCTTCTGACAAGGTGTAACTCATCCCAAACTGCCAATTATTTGAAAAACGGCGATTTAATTCAAAAGTCAGACCTTCATATAAAGATTTGGCTGTGCTTTCAAACAATGTAATCCTTTGAAAAGCAGTGTTAGGACGGGCATTAGAAAATCGTTGGACAGTCAAGGTGCGCCCTGTATCAACTCCTGCACTAGTAAAAATCGGCAAAATTGTCTGAACAGGTGCGACTAAATTGGCATTACGCGAACGTGACAGATCTGCGCCTCTGAACATCGCATATTGAATCGAAAAAGTTGTATTTTTAATGATTTCACGTTCATATTGAATTCTTGCCTGATGTGTAAATGGTTGTTGGTAATTACGTCCAAATAAAAATAAATTTGGTGTAACTGCCGCAACATTTGTCGGAATAGCAGTAAAAACATTTGGATAGGTAGGACACAAAGCCGGAGTTGCCGTGCAGTTGATGTCAATTGCAATTACTTGAATTCCGTTATTTGAATGAACAGTTCCGGTTGCAATCGCCGGAGTTCGTCCAAAAAACATACCATAACCTACCCGGAAAACGCTTTTTGAATCAAATGAATAGCTTAATCCGAGGCGTGGTGCAAAGTTATTTTTATCTTTCGGTTGATAACTGGTATCAAAACCTGCCGCTAATAATGCAGCATTTGGATTTTGAACCTGTGGTTTAGCAATCCGTTGATAATCGTAGCGCAAACCTAAATTGATCGAAATATTTGAATGAACACGCCAATCATCTTGAACAAAAAATCCGTATTCATTGTTGTCTGGATGAGTTTCTGCTCCGGTTGTTCCGGTTCCGGCAAAACTTTGGCGGTAACGCGATGGTGTGCTGGTGCTGAGTGCCGCGTAACTTGGAAAAGTGTAAGAACCGCTAAATAATCCCGGGAAAAAGTTAAAGATCCGGTCAAACAATAAGTCCGCACCATATTTAATAGTATGATTTCCGGTCAAATAGGTTTGGTTATTGATAAACTGATAGCGTTTAATAGTGGTTTCGCGCGGACTAAAATTGTTTCGTCCGAAAGCAAAAGTTCCGTCATTAATTCCACCAGCATTAGCTGTTACATTAACTTCTGGCGAACTCGAATTAGCCAAACCTGGCTGACGATCACGAGCATATTGAAAACGGAACTCATTGAACCACTTCGGCGAAAGCGTATGTGTCCAACTCGAAGTTAACGTCGAAGTTTTTACATTACTGTTACCCGTATGCTCTTCTGCACTTAAAGTTCCTGAACTTTCCAGATTAGTTCCGGTAAAATTTTGTTGATTAAACCGCACCCAAACTTGATTATTTTCGTTGAGATTAAAATCAACTTTGCCTAAATAAGTATTCTGTTGACGATTGATGTTGTATGAATTGATTTTCGGTGTCAACAAAGCAATAACATTTGCAGGAGCAAATGGAAGCGAATTAACAATAACCGGATTTGGCAAATCCGAGCGTTGCCCCTCGTAGGCGCCAAAGAAAAATACTTTATCTTTTTTTATCGGTCCGCCAAACGTTCCGCCGAACTGATTAATTTGTCCAAAAGGTTTTGCTCGTGCAGGAGTAAAACTTGGATTTTTTGCGTTCAACGATTCATCCCGGAAATAATAAAAAGCACTTCCTGAGAAAGTATTTGTTCCACTTTTGGTAACTACGTTGATAACAGCTCCAGCAGCGCGTCCAAATTCAGCCGAAAATCCATTTTGGTTGACCTGAAATTCTTTTACCGTATCAACCGAAAATTGTGACGGTGCCCGACCTGAACCAATCCGACCTGAAGATTGCCCAAAAAAGGTATTATCTGAACTTGCTCCATCAATTTGTAAACTGTTCAAAGTTCCCTTTTGTCCGCCAACCGCCAAGTCGCCTGAACGAGTCGGATCACGCACAATACCGGGGGTTAATGTAACAAAGTCCAAAAAATTTCTTCCATTGGTTGGAAGATTTGTGACCCGTTTTTCATCAACCGTCGAAGAAATCGAGGTTCTGGTAGTTTCTACCACATCACCGCCAGCTTGAACATCAACGACATTTACCTGAGAATTAACACTCAAATTAATTTCTAAAGTGCGTTTTGCACCAACTGTGACTACAACATTTTCATAAGTAGCCTTGCTAAATCCTTGGGCATTGGCTTCGACCTTATATTTTCCCGGGGGAAGCAAAACAAAAATAAAACTGCCATCACTATCTGTTGAAGCAGTTTTTCCAAATCCTGTGTCTTGGTTAGTTACTGTCACAGTCGCATTTGTAACAATTGCGCCATTTTGGTCAACTACCCGACCTTCAATATTTCCGCTGGTTGCCTGCGATTGGGCAAATACACCAATGGCAAGTGATAAAATAATAGCTAAAAAGGGGACAATTTTTTTCATAGAAAATCCTTTTTGAAATTTGAATATATTTAGTTTTCGTATTTAATTTGAAAACAGATTCATTGATTTTTAAAGATAATAGACTTGTTTTATTTATTGAGCAAGAGGCGGGGACTTAACTTTTTGTAACATTGACTTAATAAATTTGTAACATTTTAAGGAGTGGAAGTTTCACCTTGGACCCAGACTTCTCCACCGACATAATACTCTTTTTTCCAAATCGGAACGGTTCGTTTGAG
>DAORIL010000127.1:0-12415 GCA_035438525.1 Pyrinomonadaceae bacterium | reverse complement strand
CTTGATCAATTTGATCGTCAGAGCGCGATAATTGTTCAGCCAGATTTTGTGATTGCAGTTTAGCGAGGGCTTTTTCTTCCCCTTGAATTCGACCTGCTACACTAGCACAAATGATAATAAAACCAACAATTAGCACAATAAATGAAATAATTGAGGCAATGACAGATATTTTCAAATGTAACGGCAAAGGTTTCATTTGTTTTATTCATATCACTAAAATTTTACCGAGTCTAGGAAAATTATTATTTCTCTGTTCTCAGCAGATTTTTGTGTGGCAAGAATGCTGTAATTTGCAAGTTTGCCACATCTTATTTAGCAAAAATGGAATCCTTAAAATATCTGCAAACCCTAAGTAATACAACAATTAGACAAAACACTTACTCTGGCATAGTCATTGCACTTTCTATAACCCGTGAGCCGTTTGAGATTTTATTCTTTCGGCAAAACGCAAAAACGAATAGAGGGAAGGAGTTAAACAAATGAGAAATAAAGTTGGAATTATCGGCAGTTTGATTTTGAGTTTGTTGATCGGAGGTTCGGCATTAGCTGAAGCCGGAAAAACAGATTTGAAACCAAATAAATGTGTAGCTTTGGCAAAATCAATAAAATTGAACAATTCAAAACCGAAAAAACATCGCAAACACCGGAAGCATCGTAAACACAGAAAACATTGGAAAATAGCAAAGAAAATTGCTAACCCAAAATAAATAATTTTACCAAGGTAAAAAAAACGAGCAAGGGGAGTTAAAGCGTAATCGGAAAAACAGGGCATACGGTTACGCTTTATTTATGAACAATGAGTCAAATTTTTATAAATAGTGAAAATAATGGAAGTTTTAGCCAAAGAATAGCATGGACGCTTTTTTCGCTTTTATTACTTTCACTTTTAGTTTACGGACTTTCATTCTTTTTTACTAAACCTAAAATTGAAACTGTTGCGACACCGCCGCCAGCCAGTAATTCCTATATTAATCAAACTCAGGATGTTGATTTTCAAAATAAAAAAACAGTAAAGCGCTCAAAATAAATTTATGGAAAGAAATCGGACAATATTCTTCGACGCCAAAGGCAAACGCCGCATTTATACCAGTCGAATAGGTATCATTTTAGGATTTATTACTTTAGTATTAACCATAGTTTTTTTATCCAGCATTTTTATTAAACCGCTGATTCCCAAAATAAGGCTCAAGCCAAATCAAAGTTCAGCCGCCGAGTATCAAGTGGATTATCAAAAAAATGCACAGGAAGTTGCCAAGGACGAAGCGACCAAACGAAAAACTGTTAAAGAGGAAAAGAAACAAAAAGCAGACGCATTTTTTGCTACGCATCCGCAACCGACTCCATCGCTAAAGAACAACGGAAAGCCTTTAGCTATCGGCTTTTATGTTAATTGGGATGATTCCAGCTACACTTCCCTTAAGCGAAATTTTAATCAATTGGATTGGCTGGTGCCGGAATGGGTTCGGCTTTCAGGCGATGAAAAAAATCCGTTGGTTTTAGATATTGAAGACGAAAATGCCAAAAAAGCCATAGAGCTTCTGCAGCAGGAAAAACCTTCGATGCCGATTTTGCCTTTGGTGCAAAATTATAAAAATGAGCAATGGAATCCGCAGATCTTAAGCAAAGCCATTGAAACTGAGGAATCCCGCCAGAATTTAATAAATGCCTTATTAACATCAGTTACCGAACATAAATGGGGCGGTGTGACAATTGACCTAGAAGAAGTTCCAAACGGCGCACAAAGCAATCTTTTTAAATTTATTCAGGAATTACACCAAAAATTTAGTGAAAAAGGCTTGATTGTTGCCCAAGCAGTTCCATTTAATAACCCGGATTGGAATTACAAAGCCTATGCCGAAGTAACTGATTATTTGATGCTGATGGCTTATGACCAACATTGGGAAACGAGTGAAGCCGGACCCGTTGCCGGACAGGATTGGTTCGAAGATGTTTTGAAACAAAGAATGTCGGAACTAAGCCCTGATAAAACCATCGTTTGCATCGGAAATTACGGTTATAATTGGATAAACGGCGCAAGACATGGTGAAGATATTTCCTTTCAGGAGGCAGTTTTGGCTGCCAATGAATCCCTCGACAGCCCCAAAGATATTAAGTTTGATGAAAATTCAAAAAATCCGCATTTCAATTATACCGAGGACGACGGGAAAACGCATACTGTTTGGTTTCTTGATGCGGTAACTGCCTATAACGAAATGAGTTCTGCCAAACCTTACAATGTAGCCGGTTATGCTTTATGGCGTTTGGGAAGTGAAGACCCAAGTTTATGGAATATTTTTGGAACAGACAAAACGCTTTCAACCGATGGTTTAGAAAGTATTAAATATAGTTACGATGTAGATTTTGAAGGAACAGGCGAAATTTTGCAGGTGCGTGCCCTTCCGCAAGATGGAGTTCGAACGCTGAAAACAGATAGCAAAAATCAAATCAACGAAAGTTTCGAAAGTGTTCCATCATCCTATGTAATGCAGCGGACCGGAGATCAGGTTGGTAAAATCGTTTTAACCTTTGATGATGGACCTGACCCTGAATGGACTCCCAAAATTCTTGATATTTTGAAAGAGAAAGGTATCAAAGCCACATTTTTTATTATTGGTGAAAATGGGCAGGAAAATCCTGAATTAGTAAAAAGGATTGTCAACGAAGGGCACGAAATCGGTAATCATTCATTTACCCATCCCAATTTAGGCGAAGTTCCGCAAACCGTGACAGAAGTTGAGCTTAATGCAACTCAGCGTTTGATCGAATCATTAACCGGACGCTCAACCCGACTTTTTCGCGCTCCTTATTTTGGGGATGCCGAACCGCGCACCCCTAACGAAGTGGAACCTACAGTTTTAGCTCAAAAACTGGGTTATATCACAGTTGGACTCCACCTTGATCCGGACGATTGGAAATTGAACAACGAGGATGGAACACCCAGAACGGCTGATGATTTTGTCAATGAAACCTTAAAAGCGGCTTCAATCACAACTCCCGAAGAACGTGGAAATATTGTTTTGCTTCACGATGGCGGCGGTAATCGCCAGGCAACTGTTGATGCCTTACCCAAAATAATTGACCAATTGCAGGCAAAAGGCTATCAATTTACAACAGTTGCCGATTTAGCGGGAATCACACCGGAGCAAGCAATGCCAATTGTTCCGCAAGACCAAAACTATGTTGCAAATACTAACTCAGTAGTGTTCTATGGAATTTCGACAGGTCAATGGTTGATAAAATGGTTATTTTTGCTTGGAATTGTTTTAGGTTTATTACGGGTCGGAGTTATCGGAATACTTGCTTTTATCCAATATTTGCATTCACGAAAGAGGGATAAAAACCATTTTGGCGAAACTTATCAACCTTTTGTTTCGGTTGTTGTTCCGGCGTTTAACGAGGAAAAAGTTATTTGTCGAACTATCGAAAGTCTTTTACAGTCTAACTATAAGAATTTTGAAATAATAATGGTTGATGACGGCTCAAGCGATAAAACTTTTGAAATTGCCAGCGAATTTTTTGGGAATTATGATAGAGTTTGGCTTTACCGAAAAGAAAATGGAGGAAAAGCTGAAGCCTTAAATTTTGGTTGGCGACATGCGGAAGGCGAAATAATTGTGGCTTTGGATGCCGACACAATTTTTAGACCGGAAACGATTTCCGAATTGGTCAAACGTTTTGCAGACAAGAAAATCGGCGCAGTTGCCGGAAATGCCAAGGTTGGAAATCGGATTAATCTGGTCACAAAATGGCAAGCCTTGGAATATATCACTTCGCAAAATTTTGATCGTCGGGCATTTTCACTTTTAGATTGCATTACGGTTGTTCCGGGATCGGTCGGCGCCTGGCGGCGTAATGTTTTGGAAAAAGCCGGCGGTTTCTCCAACGACACGTTAGCCGAAGACCAAGATTTAACCATTCAGGTTCGCCAACTTGGTTACGAGATCGGTTACACGGAAAATGCAATTGGACTTACCGAAGCCCCTGATTCCTTGCGCGGACTTGCAAAACAAAGATTTCGTTGGTCTTACGGGACTTTGCAATGTCTTTGGAAACATAAATCCGCCTTGTTTAATCCGAAATATGGAACGCTTGGGTTTATTGCAATGCCTAATGTTTGGATTTTTCAGGTAATTTTTCCCCTAATTTCGCCATTGATGGATTTGATGTTTATCTGGACTTTTCTTTCCGCTTTGTTAGGATATCTTGAACATCAACAGGAATATTCGCCAACTAATTTGACTGCCGTGATGCTTTATTACGGGCTGTTTTTAGTAGTGGATTTACTCAGTGCATTATTCGCATTTTGCTTGGAAAAACGTGAACAAAAATCACTACTTTGGTGGTTACCTATCCAACGATTCGGTTATCGCCAAGTTATTTATTATGTGATGGTTAAATCTGTTTTGACGGCAATTCGGGGAACAATTGTCGGATGGGGAAAACTGGAACGGAAAGCTACAGTGAAAGTTTAATGAGTTTGGGAAGTTTAGTAAGTTTAGTTGTTCAAAAAGTTTAAGAGGTTTAGGAAATTACAAATCTTCCTAAACCTCTTAAACTTCTAAACCTACTAAACTTTCCAACTATTACGGAATATCAACTCCCAATTCTTTACTGGCAAATGAAAAGTTTGGCCGTTTTCTAACTTTCATATATTTTGCAGCGGTTTGTGAAAGTGCGGTGACAACCATTGGCAGCGCAATCGAAGGATCACATTGAACATAGGCAGTAGTTGCTCCACGTAAAAGCTTTCCGAAAATTTGTGTATGATTGCCGCCGATCGACGGGGTTCTAATATCCAAAGGCGTGGCATCAGTTGTTATCGAGACTGCATACTTATGACCGCGTGGATTGGTTCTGGTGATATATCCAGACAATTCGGACATGTTAACCATACTTTGTCCGCTAACGTGTCCCAGAGTCAGGATTCCTGAATTACGAGTTCGTTGCGAAATCAACATCATATCCATTGTGTCCTGGACAATGTCAAAATTAAATTGGATTTTCTTTTCAAATCTTGAACGGGCAATGCCAACTGATAATTCGCTGCCAAGCAAATCAGGGCAGAAAATCGGCACACGCGATTTAAAGGCAGAAGTTAAAATACCATCTTCGTGGGCAATTTCAGCCAACTCACGTCCAAGCAAATGTAAAAACTCACGGATTGAATAAGAACGGGTTAAATCCAACTGGTTCATTACACTCCCGATCCATTCGTCAGCTTCATGATATTCTTCCTGGTAGGACAACATATCGCCAACCCGATAAACTTCAGAATTATCAAGTTCGTCATCGCTCATACTAGGATGAGCCTGGTAATGATTGCGTCCCAAGGTTTCGTGAATATCATGAAAAATCACTTTTCCAGATAAAACCAAAACGTCAACAAAGCGGTTTTTGACCACATAAGCCAATAAACGACGCATTCCCGAAGGAATTAAATTGCCCGAACAGCATAAATAAATAGTTGAATTATCATCCAACATATCGAGCCAAATCCGATGTGATTCAGCTAATTGTTTAGCACCAAAGCCTGCGCCTTCCATTTTTTCCAACAATCCGGCAACGGAACGATCACGGTCAACCGGAATCGGACGAGTCGGAACTGTTAAAAATTTAGAAGCCTTTGGTTTGCGTTGAGTAGTCATCATAATCTCCAAAAAATAATTATTTTAATATTTTTGATAACTAAAAAGTGAATAAATTAATTTTGAAAAGATTTTGAGTTCATTCTCAATTTAGGATTACTTCCTAATCTTTTATTATTTTCAATTTTCACAAATCATCTTAGTTACCACTGTTAAATTTTTTGGTAATTCAATAAAAGCCTCAAGGAACTAAACAATTTTACCTTTTACCTTTTACCTTTTACCTTTTTTTATTCAGGGGCGTAAAACTCTAAAAAACTGCACTTTGAACAACGAAAAACTTTCACATTTATTTTTTTCTTGTCCTTGATATTTAGTCCTAACCAAAAAGATTCTTCAGCTTTTCCTTCGACCCACAAAGACTGAAAAGTAAAATTTTCAGCACCCCGGTCAAGGAGAAAACCTTCTTCCATTAAATTACTGCATTTAGGACATTTAGTCTCACTATCCATTACTCTCCGTTTGGCGAAAGATAGGTATAAGCATTGATCCGGTTTTCATAAAATTCGATCAATTCATTTCCCTCCTTGGTCGAAACTTCGCCAACCTTAATTCTTTGCATCACCATTCGGCGAAAACTGTCGTGCAGTTGTCCGCCTTCATATCTGACCTGAGCAAGTGAATCTCCTAAAGTTGAACCTTGGATAACTTTTTTAATGATGTAGCCGTCTTCGTCAATATGAATATGGGCTTCGTGGGGCAACCCAAAAAGGTTGTGATTATTTCCCATACATTCCTGGTAAGCACCAACTAACATCATCGCCAGATAATAAGGTTCGCCGTCTAATTTATGTAATTCCAAAACCGGTTTGACATCGTGTAAATCAACAAATTTATCTACAATTCCATCAGAATCACAAGTTATATCGCAAAGTGTAGCATATTCCGTCGGTTTTTTGTTGAGTTTATGTATTGGAATTATCGGAAAAAGTTGCTCTAAAGCCCAATTATCGGGCATTGAACGGAAAACCGAGAAGTTTGCCAAATATTTCGCGCATAATAGCCCTCGTAAATCGTCAAACTCTTCTGAAACATACTTTTTCTGCTGTGCATACTGGTCTGCACCCTCGCAAACATCCCAAAAAAGAACCTCGCCTTTAGCACGATCTTCGAGAGAAATCAAACCCAGATTGAACATCGTAAAAAGTTCATCACGGTTTTCGAGCGCATCGTGATAATACTCCTGATAGTTTTTTCCGTTGATATTTTCGCGTAAATCGTAGAGTTCTTTGACCACTTGCGGGTCATTTATATCAACAGTGATTGGCGTGTTTAAATCTTCGACTACGGTTTCAATTTCATCCTGAACATTGGCTACCAAAATGGCGTGATAAGCAGAAAGAAAACGTCCTGATTCCTGGATTATGGTTGGATGCGGAACAATTTCATCATCACAAACAGTTTTAATGACATAAATTACATCGTTGGCAAATTCTTGGGCATTGTAATTTGCTGAAGATTCGAACGAAGTTTTTGAACCGTCATAATCAACTGCCATTCCTCCGCCGACATCCAAATATTCAATCGGGACATTCATCTTCCGAATCTTGGAATAAACCCGGGCAGCTTCTTTCATCGCGTTCTTAATTCGTTTAATATCTGTTAATTGCGAACCAATATGAAAGTGCAAAAGGCGCAGCATATCAGTTCTGCCAACCTCATTCAAACGGCGAATTACTTCTAAAATTTCAGTCGTGGTTAATCCGAATTTAGCTGCTTCTCCACCGGATTTTTCCCATTTGCCCGAACCTTTTGAATAAAGTTTGACCCGAACTCCAACCATTGGAAGCTTGGTATTTGGATTGGCTTTTTTGGCTTCATCTGCAATTTTTATCGTATGTTCAAGTTCGCTAAGTTTTTCGATAACGATAACTACATTTTTCCCTGCTTGTGCGCCGGCAAATGCCAATCGGATAAATTCTTCATCCTTGAATCCGTTCAAAACTAATAAACTGTCTTCGGATTGCTCCATCGCCAAACCGGCGTAAAGTTCTGCTTTTGAACCTGCTTCCAGACCAAAGTCATAACGTGAACCTTCTTTTAAATATTCTTCAACCACCGACCGATTTTGATTAACTTTCATCGGATAGACACACAAATGTCTTCCTTTATAATCAAATTCCTTGATCGAATTTTTGAAGGATTTGTGAAGTTTGCGGATTTGACCGACAAGCAGTTGGGGGAACCGAAGTAAGACGGGAGCGTTAATCCCGCGTTTTTTTAAGTCTTCAATAATTTCTTTAACATCAGCAGTTTTATTATCATTTTCAGAAGCGCGGACAATCAAATTCCCTTTTCGGTTGACTCCGAAATATCCTGCTCCCCAGTTTTCAATTCCGTATGTTTCAATAGTTTGGTCAATAATTGCGGACAATTTTCAGTCTCCTAAAATAATCTCGGAAAAAAATAACTTCCCGATTCCGAGAAGCATTTTAAGATTCTTTATCTATATAAAATTTAACAAAAAAATGAACTTTGGACAACAACTAATTTTTCCGGGTTGAAAATAAAATAAATCGCCCAAAATTCACACCAAAAATTTGCAGAATTTCAATTCGCCTAAAGGCAAAAAATTGGTTAATCTAAACTAGTGAAAGAGTTCGATTTTATTAACCAAATCCGTCGTCAATTTGACCTCAAAAAGATTGGTGATGATTGTGCTGTTTTGCCTAAAAATGAAACGCACGACATGTTAAACACCTCCGACTTAATTGTTGAGGACATTGATTTTAGACGCAGCTGGATGATACCCGAATTTCTCGGGCACAAAGCCCTTGCAGTTTCCCTTTCCGACATTGCGGCAATGGGCGGAAAACCGCTTTACTCAATGCTCTCGATTGGCATTCCTGAAGACATTTGGAAGACTGATTTTGTCGATGAATTTTACGAAGGATATTTCAAATTAGCCCAAACTTTTGAGGTTGAATTGATCGGCGGAGATATTTCAAAAACACCGGATAAAATCGTGATAGATTCCACCGTCATTGGCGAAGTTGAAAAAAATAAAGCGATTTTGCGTTCGGGTGCAAAGATTGGCGATTTAATTTTTGTGACTGGCGTACTAGGCGGAGCAAGTGCCGGTTTGAAACTTTTGGAAGATAATATTTCAGGTTTTGATAATTTGAAATTACGGCAATTAAAACCATATCCAAAAGTTGAAGAAGGGTTAATTTTATCAAAATTTGCAACCTCAATGATTGATATTTCAGACGGACTTTCATCAGATTTGATGCACGTTTGTCAGTTGAGTCAGGTAGGCGCCAGGATTTATGCGGACAAAATTCCTTTCCCAATTTCCGAATTTTGCAATTTAGAATCTGCCTTGAATGACGGAGAGGATTTCGAGCTGCTTTTTACTGTCAGTCCGAAAAATATTTTTGATAAAAAATTAGACTCATTTTTCTGCATTGGCGAAGTAACTGCAAATGTGGGAATAATTGAACTTATCCGTGATGAAAAATCAACGGTTTTACAGCCCAAAGGATACCAGCATTTTTGAAGGTTGAAAAAAAGTTTGCAAAAAACTCTTGACAGCCCGTTCTTCTCGTGTTAGCTTTTGAAACTGTTGCGGCGAGTTCGCAACAAAATTTTAGGAGATTAAAAAAGTGATTCGAAGTTGGATACATAAAAATTTAAGACAAAACGGCTCACCTGCGATTAGAGAAACGCGGGTTGCAAGCAGCCTGATGATGTCGGATTTGTGTGTCAGTTTTGAAAAACCGAGTTATAACCCCAATTTTGGGTTATTAGCAACACTCGCCGGCGGCACAGACCAACGCGAGAAAGAGATTTAGAAAAGCGGGAGCGACTTGTTCTCGCTCCCAAACTTTAGAAAACAAAAGAGTTTTACCTGTTTAGGAGCGATTACGCAAGTTTCTCGAAAGAGACTTAAAATGTAGTCGCTCCTTTTTGTTTTTATGATATTTGACAATTGAATAACGATTTTATTTAACGGAAAGCAGAACGGTCAGAAAAGATTGGTGTCTTAAAGAACTTTGGCGAGTTGGAAAGAAACTAATCTTGGTATCATCCGAAGGCTTTTGTGTGCCTAAGTGTGTCTGCACGTCTGCTTTTCCGTCTTTTTTTATAACAAATTTTCGCGTTGAACGCCATTTGGAAGGCACACTGTCTGTAAAACAGTTACTCGAAAGAGTTTTGGAGGTTCAAATCCTTCTCAACGCATTCCGATTTTGGATTGGTGATCTTTGATTTTGGATTATTTTGTAAGCGAAACTCAAACGGCTGAGTGCTAGTCTTCCAAACTAGATGTTGCGGGTTCGATTCCCGTCGCTTACTTTTTAGGAACATAGAGTTAATTGGAAAACCAACAGTCTCCAAAACTGTAATTTTCGGTTCAAATCCGAATGTTCCTGTCATCTGGGAGGTTAGCCTAATTGGTAAGGCAGTAGTCTTGAAAACTACCGAGCGAAAGCTCTTGCGAGTTCGAGTCCCGCACTTTCCGTTATTTCGATTTAGGATTTCATATTTTGGATTCAAAAGGTAAATCCGAAATATGAAATCCCAATTCCCAAATCCTTTGCAAGTATAGCCAAGAGGATAAGGCGGCAGTCTGCAAAACTGTTCAGCGTGGGTTCGATTCCCACTACTTGCTTTCGGCGAATGCAGAAATGAATACATGGAAAAACAATTGTCTCAAAAACAATCAGTGAGTTGGTTCAAACCCAACAAATTTGCGAAAGCAAATAACAAACGTCATTTCAATTTTGTCGCCGTAATTTTGGCTTCGTAGCGCAATGGATTTAGTGCACAAGAATTCGACTCTTGGGGTTGCAGGTTCGAGTCCTGCCGAAGCCATGCAGATTTAGGATTTGTGAATTTGGATTTCGGATTGTTTATTAAACAACTGACCAATCCGCAATCTGCATTCCGCGGTCCGCAATCGTCCCGGGGGTGTAGCTCAATTGGAATTAGAGCAGTTCAGTGCGAACGAACAGGTTGAAGGTTCAAGTCCTTTCGCTCCCTTTTCTCCAAAAGCTGAAAGTTAAAAACGAAGGTTGAGAATTCCCTCTTTTCAACCTTCAAACCTCATTCTTCACACCTTTCATTTCGGGGTCGTCTAAAGGCAGGACGGCTGACTTTGAATCAGTAAATATAGGTTCGACTCCTTTCCCCGAAATCTTTTAATAACTGGGTGTTCCACAGATGGCTATATGGGCTTGTTTTGGAAACAAGTGTTCGCAGGTTCGAATCCTGCCATCCAGATTTTTTACGCAGACGTAGCCAAAAGGCAAAGGCACTCGTCTTAGAAACGAGTTATTGCGAGTTCGACTCTCGCCGTCTGTATTTGGGGTGATGATGTTAATTGGCAGCATGGAAGTCCTGCAAACTTCTCGTAAGGGTTCAAATCCCTTTCGCTCCATTTTTGCTCGCGTGGCGAAACGGCAAACGCACAAAACTCAAAACTTTGTTAGATGCAGGTTCGAATCCTGCCGCGAGTATTCTTCGATTTAGGATTTGGGACTTTGGATTTTGGTTTGCAAAAATCCACAATCCGGATTCTCAAATCCGCAATCAATATGTGCGTGTAGCCCAACCGGCAGAGGCAGTTGGCTTAAAATCAACTTAGTGAAAGTTCAAATCTTTCCACGCATATTTTATGAGAACGAATGCAAAGAGGTCGAGCAATTAGTCCTTCAAACTAATCCTAGCGGGTTCGAGTCCCGTCGTTCTTCCCAATTTTACTAGTGAAAAAGCAATTGTTGCTGTAAAAACCTCACTCCTCTACTCTTTCGGGCGAATGCTGAAATGACTACATTCACTTTCCATGAAAAAAATGTCATTTCTTTTCTTGTCGCCCAAACTTTCTGGAAACGTGGCGAAATGGTAGCCGCAAATGTTTGCTAAACATTCGAGCATAGTCTCCTACAGGTTCAAGTCCTGTCGTTTCCGTTGGGCAGTAGCTTAATTGGTAAAGCATCACACTGTGAATGTGACCACTGCGGGTTCAAATCCCGTCTGTCCACCCAATTGATTTTAGATTTTAGATTGCCGATTTTTGATTGAAATCTTTGCCAAACCATCAATCTGAAATCCAAAATCTAGAATCCAAAATCGCTTCGGGGCTGTGGTCGAGAGGTGAGGCACTTCACTGTCTATGAAGAAGATGACGGTTCGAGTCCGTTCAGTCCCGTTAATTTGGACATTTAGCTGAGGTAGATTAGCGATTGCCTGAAGAGCAATAGAGGTTGGTGCGATCCCAACAATGTCCATATGAAAAACAAACTTTTTATCACTGATTACGGTTGACACTTTTAATTAAGTTCAACAAAACAAAGCATAATTTTGGGCGTGTAACCATAACTGGATTTTGGAACTGTCTTCTAAACAGTAGTGATGGGGGTTCGAGTCCCCCCACGCCCTTTCAATTTTAGATTTAAGATTTCAGATTTTGGATTGGTCTTTTTTTTCAGCCGATTAGCTCAATTGACAGAGCATTTGATTTACATTCAACAAGGTAAAGGTTCAAATCCTTCATCGGCTATTCAAATCGAAAATCAAAATTCGAAAATCTTAAATCGTATTGCGGTGTAGTTCAATCGGCAGAGCGTAGGTCTCATAAGCCTAAAGTTAGTGGTTCAAATCCACTCACCGCAACCATTTTGATTTGGGATTTGGGAATTCAGATTTCGGATTTATGTTTTTTCAATCCAAAATCCCCATTCCCAAATCCACAATCATTCTGGCTGTCTAGCTCAATTTGGCTTAGAGCAACTGTCTTGTAAACAGTAGGTTGTGGGTTCGATTCCCAC
>DAORIL010000126.1:0-12448 GCA_035438525.1 Pyrinomonadaceae bacterium | reverse complement strand
ATGTCTTTAATTGGAAAGGTAGCAAAACTAACGAAACTACTCTTTCTTTCTTCCAAACGATTGAATCCGGAACCCCTGTTACATCAACAGTTGGTTTCTATACCACTTCAATTTTCTTGCATCGTGGTGATCTTGGAAGAACTCCTGTTTTCACACAAACAGACTTAGCATTTTCACATAAATACCGCTTTGGTAATGATGGAAAGTTCTCTATGGCGCTTGATGTGAATTTAATCAATGCTTTTGATCAAAAAACTGTAACCGGATATTTTACTTCGGTTTCAGCCGTAACTTTAACTGAAGCATCACTTGGCTTTGCCACTCCGGCAGCAGCTACCAATGCTTATACATCAGGACAATTGCTGACTGCAATTAATACCTATCTTGATGGAAATGCTACCACTTTGAATCGTCGTGATTCCCGCTATAAACTAGCGAATGGTTATCAAGGACCTCGTGGTGTTCGTTTTGGTTTCCGCTTCCTCTTCTAGTTTGAAGAAAAGTAGAAATTGATTAAAACTTTACTCGCCTAAGATTTTCTTGGGCGAGTTTTTTATTTGATTTTATTGGAATAAGATTGGTTTATCTATAGAACTAAACAACCAAATAAACTCTAGTAATTAAAAATCAATGGGAATAAGGGGATCTTGACAGTTTTTAATTGCGTTTAGTTAGAATAAAGGAACGAAGTCAGCAAGCAGAGCAACTAGGTCTTTCAACATTCTGAGAGATTTTTGTGCTGCTTGAATATTCAAAAATTAATTTGAATAATGTTGAAATGTGAATTCTATTTTTTAAATAGAAATTTGCTTTAGAAAATGGTTTGATTTCAGAAGTCAAGTAATATTATTTTTTTGAAGCTTATGAAATCCAAATGTTTTCATTTTTCTGAGAATACAAATAATTACTTTAAAATTCTTAAAACCTATTTAGAGTTTTGCGCCTTATCACGAAATTGCTTAATTAGTTTTTTTATAGTATCTGAATCAGCATCAGGTTTAACTTTCAAATATTGTTCAAGCTCATTTGCCGCTGCTGTGAATTTGTTCAAATTATGGGCATAGAGTAACGCCAGATTCCAATGAACATCAGGAGATTTCCCTTTGGCTAACTTGTCGGCTTCAATCAGAGACTTTTCGGCATTTTCATATTGTTTAATTTGTCTTTGTGTAATACCAAGTAGGAGATACGCGTCAAGGGATTTCGGATTTATCAAAACAGCTTGTTGGGCAGCCTGGAGGGGCTCATCTGGTTTTTGGAGCTTAGTGGCAGCAATACTAAGCCCATACCAACTATTAAAACTTCGAGTATTGATTGTGACAGCTTTTTTAAAGCAATTATAGGATAGTTCCCAATTTTCTTTCGCTCCATAAGCTTGACCAAGCCTTTCGAGAGCTAAATAAAAATCAGGAAAGATTTTAATTGCCTCTTCCAAAAATTTTACCCCATCAGTTGGTTTCTCTTCGACGAAACTATCGATTGCTTTTGCATACAATTTTTTTGACTCTTCAGGAATTTCTTGAGCAAAAACTACACCATTAACATCTGAATTGCTATTTTTACGCCGCCGCAAATAAAAATCTTGCTGAATACTTTCGGAAGGAGCGCGACCGGCAATTCCGCTTGAGGAAATATTTACCTCAGTGGATTGTTCTTCGAGTTCAGTGCCATAGGTCAAAACACGAATCGTAAAAACCCCGGAGGAAAGCCCACGGAAAATATAACGTCCACCGCTATTAGTTTTTATTCTTCCAATAGTTCCATTTACTTCATTGAGCAATTCAACATAGATCTCGGCGACAGGTAATCTTTCTGCGTTAAAAACATGCCCGCTGATAATGTTGTTTGATTGAGAGAATCCATTTGAGGAAAAAATGGATAAAAATAAAAAGAACTGAATAGATATTATGAACTTAAATTGCTTTTTCATTTATTGATTCTCCCAATATAACGTTTACAGAAAGCAGCGATTTCAATCAAAAAATTAGAATGATTTCAACTAACTGTGTTTTTAATCAAAAATAGATTTCTACAAACTAGACTTAAATTTAATGCAATAAGATAGGCATAAAATAAAGAAATACTGTTTTGAATTTGTAAAATAGAACAAATTTCTTTGTTTTAGACAGTGGATTGTTGCTTTTAATTTTGTAACGGAAATTTTATTTGAAAGTGAAATTCTACCAAAAAATACCAATTACAATACCTAAAAATAAGTCCAGCGGATACTTTAGATACAAAAAGCTCGATCCTTCAAATTTTTAATATAGAATAGCAGATTTTAGGGCAAAATGGAACAAAAATCTAGTTTTAAAGGGCTCAGTTTATGTTTATATAATCTAATTCTAACCCGTAGGAATCTTTTTGAAATCAAGGTTTTGAGGGGGGATTAACTCTCTCAGGATTCAATAATATGCAATGAGTTTTGTTATCCAAAAATTTAAATCTCCAAAAGTGCTTTCAGATAATTAAAACTTTTTTAAAGAATTTAAGGGGTTTAGTTGAAGTTGCCTTAATTGTGTAGGTGAAAATGTTATGATTGTGTAGGTGAAAATGTTATGTAAATAGACCAAAAAAAATATGGTTAGCAATTGTTTAGAATTTCTCACGAAACTCAGTGACAACGGCTAACCATTCGGGGGATTCGGATATTTGAATTTTTAAGAAGCTTTTTTGTCTTCCTCTTGGTCTTTTTGGTCCTCTTCGTTTTCTTCTCTTTCTTCGTGGGCGAAAACCGCTCCATCGTTGGTGCCAAAAATTCTGGACATTATTCCGCCTAAAACTTCTGAGATTTTCATCGGTTCTTTGGTCGGATTTGGAACTACCACTTCATCATCGGCAAAAGCTATACTTAATTTTGCTAATTCTCCTGTCACATTAAGACAGAACGAGCAATTCACCAAATGTCTAATAATATTTGGAGATTCACGTTCGTTAACCTTGCCTTCGACGAAAGCCGTTAAAGAATCTTCGTCCAAATGATTACCGTTAAAATTATTATTTGTAGAGCGAACCCGTAAATAACGGTCAAGTAATCCTTGTATTTTCAGCTCCTCTGCGTTTATTTGCCCCTTGTTTATCATAAATCCAGCCTCCCAAACTATAGACGCAACTGTTCTGTTAAATTTGCGTAACAATTTCGTTTTGGGGGCAAAAAGTGCAAATTAGACGTTGTTTTTAAGGTCTTAGGTTGTAATTAAATTTCGATAAAGATTCGGACTTGCCAAATCTTGGGTGGCAATTTCCAAACAAATATCAAGTTCTTCTTCTTTTAATCCGCTATTGGTTAAAAGTTTGGTGCGGAAATTTTTCAGCACTTTGCTATAAGTCTTTTCGAGCCAACGCATTACAGTTGATTCATGAATCTTCATAGCCGGATTGCTTTCACGTTGAGCCGACTTTCGTTGAAACCAGTCGCGGAGCGGGGAAGTCGGAACTTCAACCAATTTGGCAATCTCGCGTAATTTCAAATTTTCAACGTGGTAATAAAGCAATAAAAGTTTTTCGTGATTATCTAATTCTCCAAAGGAAGTTTCAATTGCATTCAAAGTTGTTTTGCGGTAGCGTTCGCGTGTTAGATGGTCAATCATTTCAACTTCGCCATCTAAACTTGGTTCGGCAAAACTAGCT
The DNA here is from genome assembly GCA_035438525.1 of Pyrinomonadaceae bacterium. GTDB lineage: Bacteria > Acidobacteriota > Blastocatellia > Pyrinomonadales > Pyrinomonadaceae > JAIBCC01. The sequence continues at coordinate 8,818 of DAORIL010000126.1, read as the reverse complement.
TGAGTAAACCCTTCGCCGACATTTTCGGTCATTTCATCCAGTGAAACTTCGTCATGGCTGGTTCGGTGTAAATCAACTAAGGAGTGCCAAACTACCGTTCTGAGCCATCCGCGCAAACTTCCGCGTCCGCTATAGGTCGAAAATTTTGAAACTCTTGCTCCGTCGATGACCCGGGTTCCGTAAAGTTCAACATAAACCGTATCGACCACATCCTGAGCATTGGTTTCTGAACTCGCCAAGTGACGGGCTACTCTTTCTAAATAAGCGCGGTGATTTTGGTCAAATTCCCACCAGGCGCGTTCACTTCCGCTGGAACAAGCCAAAGCTAAAAATAAATCATCAGCCTGGAGTTCCCGTAAAAAGCTTTTTACATCTGAAACGGTCAGGGTATTTGTGCTATTTGCAAATAAATATTTACGGACAGTTCGATGCAAAGATTCAGTAAACCATTCAAGACTAACCCCAAAATTGGGCGCATTTTCATTACATTTGGCGTAGATTTCAGCAACCACGTCATCGCAATCTTCAAGTAAATGCTCGTTTTGGATGATTTCAGGAGACATAATAATTGGAATATTATAAACGAGATTAGTAAATTCTTCTAGCATAATCATATAAAACCAAATTTTGTATAGTATTCGGATGAAACAAGAAGATATTACGTTTTTTTTTTTGAAAAGAAACTACCCATTTGGGTAGTAATTTTTACTTATACCATTTATTTAAACCTATAAACAACTATTATGGATAAATTTTGATGGATTTTATTTGAAAATCCTTTATTTAAGTGGTTGATTTTAGGATTCTACTCCTAACATTGGATTGCCTGAGGTTGAAATTGCCGAAACGGGCAAACTTTTTTCAGCATATTGCAATTGGAAAAGCCGCCAATATAATCCGCGTAAAGCTAATAATTCCTGATGATTACCGGATTCGCGCAATTCACCGTGATGGAAAACCAAGATGCGGTCACATTTTTGAATAGTTGAAAGACGGTGCGCAACAACTAATGAAGTTCTTTCCTGCATGACACGTTCAACCGCCTGTTGAATTAACTGTTCAGTTTCGGTATCAATCGAACTCGTAGCTTCGTCTAAAATCAATAATTTAGGATCAAAAGCCAGAGCACGCGCAAAGCTGACTAATTGTTTTTGTCCGACTGAAAGACCTGCCCCGCGTTCCTTAACTTCTGTTTTGTAGCCGTTATCAAGTTTCTCGATAAACTCCGCTGCATGAACTTCCTGCGCCGCCCATTTGATTCTATCTTCTGTTATTTCTTTATTTCCAAGCCGGATATTATTTTCAATCGAACCTGAAAAAAGAAAAACATCCTGCAAAACTACTGCAAAATTTTCGCGTAAGGATTGCAAATCCCAATCCCGAATATCAATTCCGTCGAGCAAAATACTACCCTTTTGGATGTCATAAAAACGCATCAGAAGATTTGTGGTAGTAGTTTTCCCCGAACCTGTATGCCCAACTAACGCGACAGATTCACCCGCATTAACGGTAAATGAAACGTCTTTCAAGACCCAATCTTCTTTTTTATAGGCAAACCAGACATTTTGAAATTCGATATTGCCAATAGCTTTACCGGACTTTTTCGGCTCTTTCGGCGTTTCTATTTCAACCGGTAAATCGAGCAATTGAAAAATCCGATGCGAAGCCACAATCGCAGCCTGTAAAATATTAAATTTATCCGAAAGATCGCGAATCGGTTGAAAAAGTAACCCGGAATATTGAACAAAAGCGGCTAAAACCCCAATGGTCAAAGTTTGGGTATTAGCAAATCCGGTCAGATGGCTTCCGCCGAAAGTGAAAATCACGACGGCAATTCCCAGAACTCCGATAAAATCAACCATCGGATAGAAAATTGAGTAGTAATAAATCGTTTCGATGTTTGCCTGACGATAATCATCATTGATTTCGTCAAAATTTTTCTGCGCTTTTTTCTCGGCATTAAAAAGCTGAACGGTTTGTGCGCCGGAAATATGTTCTTGTAAAAATGCGTTGAGTTTTGCAGTGCGCGTGCGGACTTTATCAAAACCAATTCTAGCTTTTTTACGAAACCAGTTGGTTGCAACAAATAAAAGAGGAACAGTAATTAACGACAAAACAGCCAGTTTCCAATCCATCCAGAGCATCATTCCGATAATTGAAAAAATGATGACCAAATCACCTAAAACATCGATCACACCTGAAGTGAAAAGCTCATTAAGCGAATCAACATCGCCTGTAATTCGCGTGATTACCCGACCGACTGGATTTTTGTCAAAATAAGCAACTTCCTGATGTTGAAGTTTGGTATAAATTTCTGTTCGCAAATCAAACATTACTTGTTGTCCGACACGGTTGAGTAAAATTTCTTGTAAATAGCTGAAAGTAAAGCGGAAAAGAAACAGAAAAAAGAACATTGTGACGAATAGCCATAAACCTTCCGTTTGTTTTGGCGAAATGAAATCGTCAACTGCGTGTTTGGTGAACCAAGGCGAAAGACTACCCAAAATGTTGGTGAAAAGAGTAAAAACTAAGGCAACAACCGCAGTTTTCCAATAAGGTTTCAGGTAACGCAAAAGACGTTTGGTAACCCCTAAATCGTAAGTTTTGCCGATGGCTTCTTCTTCGTTATGTTTTTTTGCTTCTTCGGACATTTCTATTTTAGATTTTAGATTTTAGATTTTAGATAAGCAATTCGGAGAATTCGAAAAATTTGTGTAAGCCATCTTCTAAAAGTCAAAAAAGTTGGGAAAAACTTTTATGTTTTTCTCTGCCATGTGTTTTTGCAAAAATTTAGCTTTTTGGATTCAAAGGTCAAGTGTTATGATTCATTAGCCTATCTAAAATCAAAAATCAAAATCTGAAATGATATGAATCGATTTATCAATGAAAATAAAGATAATTGGCAAAGACTCGAAAATTTATTGGAACTGATGGGAGTTTCTTCGATTAAAAGTCTTTCGCGGATGGAAGTGCGGGAATTTGGTGAACTTTACAGGCGCGCAGCCTCAGATTTGGCAATTGCGCGAACTGAAACCCGTGATCCGAAACTTATAAATTATCTGAACAGTTTGGTCATTCGCGCTCACGGCAAAATTTATCGGGCAGAAAGTCAGGGAGTAAATTTAGTTTGGCAATTTTTTTCCAAAGATTTTCCTCAAGCCTTTCGCCGAACCTGGCGTTATACTGCGCTGGCTTTTGCAATTTTTATGGTTTTCTCAACCATTTCGTTTGTTTTGTGCTATAACGACACCAAATTTGCGGATGATTTGGGAATTTCCCACATCAGTTATATGGCTCAGGGCAATCATCAGTGGTGGAAAGGTTTAAATGATGCAAATCAAATCGGTTCAAGTCGGATTTTGACCAATAATATTTTAGTTTCTTTGATGGCATTTGCTTACGGAGCATTTTTCGGAATCGGCACAATTTATGTTTTGATTCAAAACGGACTTTCAATTGGTGGTGTGGTTGGTGTTTGCTATCAGGCAAATCCGGCATTCGGCAACGAACTGGTGACGTTTATGGTTGGTCACGGCGTAATTGAACTTTCGTGCATTTTTATTGCGGGCGGCGCGGGAATGCTGATTGGTTATTCAATGATCAATCCGGGCGATTTATCCCGGACCAATGCGTTGAAAAAGAATGGATTAGAAGCAGTTCGTTTGGCAATTGGCTGCGCTTCTTTATTGGTTATTGCCGGAATTATTGAAGGGTTTTTGTCTCCTTCCGACCTTCCTCCGGCTATTAAATTTGGAACGGGAATTTTAACTGGAATTGCAATGTATTCATATTTATTACTAGTCGGGCGCAAGGATGAATCGATAAGTGAAAATTCAATCTAATCAGGTGTTTATTTGTTCAACTCGACCGACTTTTGACTTTAAGACTTTTGACATTTAACAGCTTAGAATTTGAATATTTGCCAATTAAACTTTATATTCAATAAACAAAGCATCCAAACTCTGAAAAAACTCATCAATTTATCAGGTTAAAAAGCGGTCGTTAATGCCGAATTTGAAAGTTTGTGTTAAAATCCGCGAAGTGCTTATTTTTAGAAGTTTAAGGAGAAAAAGTTAGTGTTTTTACACTTTAAGTCCTTTGTTTTATTTGTTTCGATTATTTTGTCAGGAATGCTTTCGGTTTTTGCTCAACAAGCAACTCCAACACCGACTCCAACACCTGCCAAAGTAGAGAAAAAAGATAACAAACAAGAAAAGAATTCTGCTGCAAATGCAACAGCAGAACAGGTTGCCGAATCTGCCATCATTATTTATGGCGGATTAACCGGCGGCAGACCCGGTTTGAATCAAATTCGTAAAACCTCTGTTGAGCGTGGAAAGATATTTATTACAAATGCCGACGGAACGATAGATACGGCTAATTACGAAAAGCGAATTTTGCGTGGTGAGAGCCTGGAAAAAGAAAAGATTCGATTTGATCAGGAATTTCCAACCGCCAGATTTGCTTTGATCTACCGTGATAACAAAATCACCGGACTTTTTAATGATTCGGTCTTTACTCCGCGCGAAGATGCTTCAAATGCTTTTACCAATCAAATTTGGCGGGGTTTAGAGGGGTTATTGCGTTACAAAGAAAATGGTTCAACTCTTAATCTGGTTGGGAAAGAGAAACAAAATGGGGTTGAATTTTATGTTTTGGATGTGACCGATAAACTTGAACGCAAAACGAGATTTTATATAAGTGCCAAATTTTTTAAGGTCATGTGGCTTGAATATACCGAGGGGGGAATAAAATATGTCCGCAAATTTTCGGATTATCGTTATGCACAAGGCACACTGGTTCCATATCGTTCGGTCTTAACCGCTAACGGCAAACAAGTGGAGGAAACTACAATTTCCACGGTCACTTACGGACAAAAGGTTGAGGAAGAAATTTTCCAGACCAGCTAAATTTTTCAGAAGTTAAATAAACTAAACAATTCAAAATATTTTGAATTGTTTTTTTTTGTCAAAAAATATTTATAATGACCCTCTTTGGGAGCAATTCACGTTTACTGGATTGAAATAGTAAATTTTCTATTTCAACAATCTAAATAATTTTGAGAAAAGCTGTTTGGTTGATTTATTTTTAGGAAAACGTAAATAAATATGAAGAAAAAGAATTTTTCAGCTTTGTTGATAATATGTTTAATTTGTTTGGTTGGTAACGTTTTAACTTACAGCCAGACTAACCAGGTTTCCAATGGAAATAATATTGATAAAGGCGATTTTAAAGTGGGTTTGTCAGCAAATCACAGGCAGAAATATCCAAAAGGTGTGCTCTCACCAATGTCAAAAGATTTTATGCAGCCGATTGCTGATGAATTAAACAAAATTGTGGCTTTACCATATGATATTTATCTAGCCTTTACTAAATGCGGCGAAGTCAACGCTTTTTACTGGGGATATACCAGACAAATTACAATCTGCGAAGAATTTGTTGAAAACATTTATAAAACTTTGAGACCCGTTTATAAAGAAGGAGCTGAATTAGATGACGCAGTCATAAATGTCATCCAACTTGTATTCTTTCACGAACTTGGTCATTGTTTAATTGATGTTTGGGATTTACCGGCGACCGGGCGCGAAGAGGATGCAGTTGATCAATTAGCTGTTGTTTTGAGTCTGGACGGAACGGACGAAGGGGATGATGTTGTTTTAACTGCTGCCATCTTACATAATATTAATAGCACTGAGAGTGACATGCCTTTTTGGGATGAACATTCGTTTGATAAACAACGATTTTACAATTTGTTGTGTTATACCTACGGAAGTAATCCCGAAAAAAATAAAGATTTGGTTGGGGGCGATTTGTTGCCGAAGGAACGGGCGGTCCGATGTCCCGAGGAATATAAAAGAGCAGATAGAGCCTGGGAAAGATTGCTGACACCTTATCTGAAATCATAATTAATAAAAGCGCAGAAAGTTAAATTATTGATAACTTTCTGCGCTTCTGTTTTTATAAATCAGAATTATTTTCCGCTCATAATCAACTTGGCAATCGTCTGCAATTGCATATTGCTCGTGCCTTCATAAATTGCACCGATTTTTGAATCACGCCAATATTTTTCTACCGGATAATCTTTGACGTAACCGTAACCGCCATATAATTCAATGGCTTTGGACGAAACTTTTTCTGCTACACGCGAAGTGTATAGTTTTGCGATCGCGGCTTCTTTTAAGAAAGATTTGCCTGCATCTTTCAAACGGGCGGCGTTGTAGGTCATTAAACGGGCGGCTTCGATTTCGACTGCCATTTCAGCTAATTGAAATTGAACGACTTGAAAATTATTGATGGCTTGTCCGAATTGTTCGCGTTCCGAAGTATATTTAAGCGCACATTCAAAAGCCCCTTGCGCGATGCCGAGCATTTGAGCCGCAATTCCGATTCTCCCTTCGTTCAAGGTTTCAATCGAAACTTTGTAGCCTTTGCCGACTTCGCCTAAAACATTTGATTTAGGAACTTTGCAGTTATCGAAAATTAGTTCGGTAGTTGAACTGGCGCGGATTCCGAGCTTGTCTTCTTTTTTGCCAACTGTGAATCCTTCAAAGCCTTTTTCGACAATAAATGCGGTGATTCCTTTGTATCCGGCTTCGGGATTGATGGTAGCAAAAACGATAAAAATCTCGGCTTCATTACCGTTGGTGATCCACAATTTTTGTCCGGTTAATTCATAAAAATCGCCATTTTCAACTGCGCGAGTTTTCAGCGCAAAAGCATCCGAACCGCTTCCTGCTTCCGATAAAGCATACGCACCGACTCGTCCGGTTGCCATTTGAGGCAAATATTTTTTCTTGAGCTCTTCTGAACCCCATTTCAAAAAGGCATTGGTGACAAGTGTGTTATGCACATCAACGAAGACGGAAACACTCGCATCAACCCTTGCCAGCTCTTCAATTGCCAGAATTGCATTAAAAATTGTCGAGCCTGCACCGCCGTATTCTTCGGGCGATTCGATGGACATTAACCCAAGCTCAAAACATTGTTTGATTAAATTTTCATCCAATTTTGAATTATGTTCCATTTTTTCGACCAAAGGACGGACTTCACCTTCGGCAAATTCACGCACGCTGGCTCGAAATAATTCTTCTTCTTCTGATAATTGGGTTAAAGCAGGTCTCAAATTTTCTTGTCCTAAAGCAGTTGCACTCATAAATAATTTCCTTTGTTTTGTTTAATAAAATTTTCTTTGATTTTGTTAATAAAAAGTAAATGTAATACCATCATAATCAAGGCTGTATGCAAAAACAAATGAGTATTGAAACTGGAACTACTAAATCTCAAACAAAATCAACAAAAGTAAAAACTATTGCGGCTATCCTTTCAATCATTGGGCTTGGATTGTTCATTTATCTGATTTATTCAGTTGGAATTAGCGAAATTATGCAGGGAATCGGCAAAATCGGTTTCGGTGGTTTTGCTATTATCCTTTCAATTTATTTTTTACGAATTGTTTTACGCGCAACCGGTTGGAAATTATCGGTTTACAAGCCATTTTCGCTCAGTCTCAAAGAAGCGATTTCAGCAGTTATTATTGGTGAAGCAGTAAGTAGTATGATTCCGCTCGGAATTTTAGCCAGCGGAACCTCAAAAGTTTTGGCAGTCCGCAAACAAATTCCTCTAGTAGTCGGGTTTAGCTCCGTTGCGACCGAAAATCTTTTTTATTGTTTAGCGACCGGAATTTTTTTGGTTACAGGTGCCTTTTTATTTTTAGAAGGCTTTGAAATTCCCGCAGTTTGGTTTTGGACGATAAGTTTTTTGATCGGATTGGTGGTTGTTTTGACAATTCTGGGATTTCTGATGGTTTATCGCCAATGGCATTGGGGCAGCGGACTGTGCGAATTATTGTATAAAAAGGGAATCTTTCATCATTTTTTGGAGCACCGCCGTGAAAGTGTGCGGGAATTTGAAGATTTGATTCTTGATTTTTATCAAAAATACCCGGGACGTTTTATTCCTATTTTGCTTTTAGAATGCGGTTATCATTTGCTTGGAGTTACGGAAGTTTATTTTGTTTTGAGCCGGATCAGTTCAACTGCACCGACAATTTATCTTTCTTTTTTGCTTGAATCGGTTAGTCGGGTAATTACCGTAATTTTCAAACTTATTCCGTTTTTAGTCGGAGTTGACGAAGCCGGAGCGCAATTTATTACCGAAACTCTGGCCTTAGGAGCAGGTTTAGGGGTGACTTTGGCGATTATTCGCAAAGGTCGAATGGTTTTTTGGGTTGGGATCGGTGTCTTAATAACCTTAGTTCGCGGATTATCTTTAGGCGAAGTTTTTAGCCATCACGAGATGATGCAAAACCATTTGGAAGAACCTAAAAAAGTTGTTTCTCATAGTCAGATAGATTAAAATGAAAGAACCCAACGAAGCCGGCAAACTACAGAAAAGTTCTGAAAAAATGTTTGCTGACGAAATTTCATTTTACAAATTAATCAAAAAACTCGGTGCAGGCGGGATGGGAGAAGTTTATCTGGCAGAGGATACCCGACTTAACCGTAAAGTTGCACTTAAGATATTACCCATCGAAGTTGCGCAGGACCGCAAGCGTTTGAGCCGTTTTTTACAAGAAGCCCGCCTTGCCGCCAATCTCAATCATCCAAATATTTGTATTATTTATGAAGTTGATGATTCGACCGAAACTCCCTTTATTTCAATGGAATACATTGAAGGCGAAACTCTCACCCATAAAATCCAAAATAAATCTTTGAACCTGGCAGAAATATTAGAAATATCACACCAAATTGCTGATGCTTTAGATGAAGCTCATAAACAAGGGATCATTCACCGCGATATAAAATCATCAAATATAATC
>DAORIL010000125.1:0-12454 GCA_035438525.1 Pyrinomonadaceae bacterium | reverse complement strand
CAGCAAAACCGCCATTTGTGATCCACATTTTTTGGCCGTTGAGGACGTAATGTTGTCCGTCTTCGGTTAATTTGGCGACAGTTTTTGCACCGAGAGCGTCCGAACCTGAACCTGATTCGGTCAAACAATAGGCAGTCGTGATTTCACCGGAAATGATTTTTGGAATCCATTCTTTTTTCAATTCTTCCGAACCCCAATAATAGATCGGCAAAAGTCCAATTGAAGTTTGTGCGCCGTAGGTTGAGCCAAAACCGCTTCCGCGTCCGACCATTTCGGCAATAATGACACCTGTCGTTTGATCGAGAGCCATTCCGCCGTATTCTTCGGAAATATTTGCACCCAAAAGTCCCAAATCACCGGCTTTTTTCAATAAATCACGGGCGACTTCCCAGGCGTGTGCCTCTAATGCAGGTAACTGCGGAACTACTTCGTTATCAATATATTCACGGCAGGTTTCACCAATCATTCGGTGTTCATCGGTAAAATCTTCGGGCGTAAAGCATTCGGCAGTTGTGCCTTCGCTTATCAAAAATTCGCCGCCTTTCTTATACTCTCTTTCCATTTTTGCGTCCATTGTCTTTGCTCCTTAAATCTTGATTACTGAATGAATGCTCATTCATTTTGTTGTTAAACTAAAATACTGTTTTATTGAAAAAAATTCAAGTAATTTGCGGAATGAAGCCGATTAATTTTTTTTCTAATTGCTGTCCAACATCTTTTTCAATACGCCGTAGGTAATTGTATCGCTAATGTTTTCGACGAATTCCTTGTTTGATTCTTCGACGCTGGCGATGCCGTTTTTGAGTAAAATTGGAAAATAATCTAAATCTTTTGCCCCACGATAAGTTGATAGAACGCAGTATTCGGCACAGAATCCGGTCATTACAACCGTATCTATCCCGTGTTCTTTCAATATTTTATCGCACTCAGTTTTGTTAAAACTATTGCCATAGCGTTTGTGAACAATGATGGCATTATCGGGCGGCGTGAGGTCACCAATCAGTTCAAAACCTTCTGTTCCTGGCACAACTCCATCGTCTTCGGCAATGTCCTGCACCCAAATAATCGGTAAGTTTTTTGCCTCAAACAAAGGAATTACGGCATTGATGTATTCCGTGGCTCTGTCCATTTGCGCAATGGTTTTGCCAACATAATACTCTTTTTGCATATCAATAATCATTAAAGCTAATTTCATAAAAACACAATAAAAAAATCGTTTAGTTTTAGCAAGTTACAGTTTTAGTTTTGAGAAATTTAGCTTAAACTTGTGGACGCAAAGGGATTTTGCCTTTTTACTTTTACCTTTTGCCTTTTGAAAGATGCCGACATATTTTTTCCCTTTAACCATTCTTACGCAACATTTTGAAGACGAAACTCACCTCGCGGAAGCCTTGAATTTTCACGAAATCTCGCGGTTTAATTCCAATGCTGAAAATGCTGTTTTCAGCGCACGAGTCAATGCTGAGCAATCTTTAAAAGATGCTTACACCAACTTTTTGCATACTAAAATCGTTTCCGGCGAAGTTGAGTTAAATGAAGTAATAGTTAAGATTATCCCGCCCCATAAATCTTCGGCTTGGCGTGAACCGATTGAATTAAAATTTCACGTTTTGCAAATCAATCGCGAAGACGAATATTTGCAAGCCTACGTTCCAGCACTCGGAATTGCCGTTTTGAGCAAAAAAAGTAAGGATTTTGACGAACTGATCAAAAAGGAAATTATTTCGACTCTGCGACGCGAAGGCTTTGCCAAATCTTTGAAAAACCTGCGCTGGCTGCAACGGGTTGAAGACGTAACTATTACAAAAGAAGAGCTTGCCGTTACTTTGCCAACCACTAAACAAAAAGCCATTGCTGAAGAAAAAGAGAATGAAGACGAAAAATCCGTTCTCGAAGAAGTTGGCGATGATCTGAACAAAATAAGTTTGAATCCGGCTTATCAGGTTTCCGATAAAGTTGAAGCGTTAGCTGAATTTTTTAAAGGAAAAAAGCGCAAAAGTCTTTTATTGGTCGGCGCGTCGGGCGTTGGGAAAACAGCAATCTTTCATCAGTTTGTGCTGCAAGCCTATTTTTTAGGATTAAAAGACACGCAATTTTGGGCAACCAGCGGAGCGCGTTTGATTGCCGGACAAGGCGGTTTTGGAATGTGGCAGGAACGTTGCACCAAGCTTGTTGCCGAGGCTAAAAAGATTGATTTAGTTTTGCATTTAGGTAATTTAATTGAGCTGTTGGAAGTCGGTAAAAGCACCCATTCAACTCAAGGAATTGCCTCGTTTTTGCGCCCGAAAATCGCTCGCGGAGAACTTTGCGTGGTGACGGAATGCACGCCGGAACAGCTTCCGATTCTGGAACGCCGCGACCCGAACCTGTTATCAGCTTTTCAGCAAATCCGTGTCGAAGAATTGAGCAAAAAAGATTGTCTGCAAGTTTTGCGGATGGTAGCTAAAGAATTTCCGTCCAATAAAACCGATGACGAAGCCATCAAAAAGATTGATGCAACTTATAGAAGATATTCGGCTTACACCGCTTTACCCGCGAAACCTGTCCGATTTTTGCGGAATCTTTTTCACGAACTGGAGTTTGATCAACCTCTCACTCCAAGTCTTGTTTACAAATCATTTTCCAACGAAACAGGTTTGCCGGAAATGCTTTTGAACGATGAAATTGCGTTGGATTTAATTAAAACCGAGCAATTTTTTCAGCAAAGAGTTATTGGACAAGATGAAGCGATTAAATTGGTAATTGATTTGATTGCAACAATTAAAGCCAAACTAACGCGTCCGAAAAAGCCGATTGCATCATTGCTTTTTATTGGTCCAACCGGCGTTGGCAAAACCGAAATGGTCAAATCTCTGGCGGAATTTTTCTTTTCCGATAAATCCAGAATGGTTCGTTTTGATATGAGCGAATTCTCAAATCCCCTTTCGGTGCAACGACTTATCGGCGGAACGGGCGAAAATGAAGGCTTGTTGACGGCAAAAGTGCGCGAACAGCCTTTTTCAGTGGTTCTGCTCGATGAATTTGAAAAAGCGCATCATTCATTTTTCGATTTGCTGCTCCAAATTTTGGGCGAAGGGCGTTTGACGGATTCGGTCGGGCGCACGGCGGATTTTACAAACTCAATCATTGTAATGACTTCCAACCTCGGCGCAAGCGAATTTCAGCGCGGAAAATCGGGTTTTATGAACAATGCGCGGGAACGTCAGGCTTCGGTCAAACATTTTACTTCGGCTGTTCGTGAATTTTTGCGCCCCGAAATCTTTAACCGCCTTGACCGCATCGTTCCTTTTGCTCCGCTGGATGAAAAAACGGTTGTTCAAATCGCGGAATTAGAAATTGAAAAGATCAAAAAACGTGATGGTTTGCGGTTTAGAAAGGTCAAACTAGATTTTACTAAAGACGTTATAAGCCATTTAGCTTCAAATGGTTACGATGTGCGTTACGGCGCACGACCTTTGAAACGAACTTTCGAACGTGAACTACTTGCGCCGCTTTCAACCGAATTAAATTTGCACAACCCGGAAGAAAAATTAGGTGTTGAAGTCAGTTTGAAAAACGGCAAAATTTCGCTGGAATTTACTGCCGAAGAAACGCCGAAAAAGCAAAAACAACTGAGCGGAGTTTTAGCCGCGCAAGCCGAAATAGTGGCGAATTTAAGACGCAAAACACAGAAATTTTCAGCCAGCTACAAACTGACCGAATTAAATGATGAGATTTATCAAGTCATTCGTTTAGAAGCACTTATCAAACGGAATAAATGGTTGTCAGAAGAAGATTTAGAGCGAGTCAAGCGCAAACCGAAAATTCAAAACTTTTTGGGAAGCGTCAAAGAATTTTCTGAAAATGTTAATCAATTAGAAGACGATATTTTGCTGGAAATCTACGGCAAAACCTCTTTTGAAAACCGCAATTTCTCGCTTGAATTAAGCGAAAAAGAAAGCGTTTTGCAAGAACATTTGTTCAAATTACTATCGTTCCAATATCCAAATCCGAATGAGGTTAAACTGGCGATTTTCAGCGAAAATGCTTCGCAGATGTTCTATCTGATGAAATATTACCGGGATTGTTTTCAACAGTTTAATGGTGAAATCAAACGGATAATTTCTTTCACCTCATCTAAACAGGCAGATACTAAGTCTGATTTGAAAAAATTATTTGAGCGCGAAATTTGGCGCAGAGAAATTACAGATTTTGATAAATTTATAAACAATCCAAGCAAAGAGATTCTCGGCTTTTTAGTGCAGATCGAAGGTGAACTCGTTTTACCTCGTTTCGGTTCGGAAGAAGGAATTCACCGCTTTGTGCATAGCGGAAAAACTGACCGCATTTTAGTTCACCAAATCGAATCCGACTTTGAAAAATATGATATTTCCGATGAATTAGCCAAACGCGATTCGATCAAACAGCAATCAGAACGCCGAATTTACGATCACAATGAAGCAAAAGTAAAAGATTTGTTATTGAATAAAACATTTTCGATTGAAACAACGGTAATGAGTGATGTTCTGACAATTGCGATGCAGGAAAATTTGGTCAAAATTGCGGAAGACTTGATTTGATTTTAGCCACAGAGACCACGGAGAGTTTTGGTTTTGTTACATAGGATTTTACCAATTAATGAAAGGATTTTTCACGGCAAAAGATTTCAATTTTTAGCATTAAGCCGTGAAGAAATAAAGCATTTTACATCAGAGTCGCCATATTTGATAATTTATGTCACCGATCCAAATTATTCAGATGCAGAAATTGCTGAGTCGCCAAATCTGATTGATATTATTAGACTTAAATTTGATGATGTTGGAAAACCAAGTAAGTTTCAGTTTGAAGAAACAACGGATATTTCGATGAGCGAAACCCAAGCCAAACAGATTTTAGAATTCGTCAAAAAGTATTTATCAGAAGTGAAATTGATTGTTTGTCAATGTGAACAAGGGATGAGCCGTTCTCCCGCGATGGCAGGCGCATTATCGCGGATTTTGCAAAATGAGGACGAATATTTTCTGCAAAATTATTGGGCTAATCGTTGGGTTTATGATTTGTTGATTGAATCGGCAAAAGATTTTGAATATTAAGTTATTCTCAGTGAACTCTGTGCGCTCTGTGGCAAAAATAAAAAATGAATATCTCAATTCCAATTTTAGTTACCGAACAAAAGCAAGCGAATCAGCCTGCGCCGACGGTTTTTGTGCGTCCGCTTTTTGCGTTGCGTCCGGTTGAGCAAGGTTCGAGTATGCAGCGGGCTTTGAATAAACTGGCGAAAACTTTGCGCGAACAGTTTGAATATTTGGGAAAAGAAGCGCGGCACGATGCGATTGCGTCGCTGACTTTTTCGCCGTATCTTTCTTCAAAAATTGTGCAGTTTCGCATTTATCTGGCATCGCAAACCTTTGATTGCAAATATCTTTTTGTCACGTTTGATGCTTTTGACAAAAAAATCGCTTACACTCCAAATGTGCCGGAAATTTGGTTTGAAATTGAACGCGGCGAGGATTTGAAACGGCGTGCCGAAGACGTTTTGACCGAACATTTTCGCAATCTCGAACGGCGCGATGGCAAAGGAACGCAAGACCCTGCAAAACTTTCTTTTCCGTCAAAAGCGTTTGTGACCACGTTCGATTTAAATTTGAATCTACCGCAAAAGTTTGAAAGAAAAGAGTTTAACCTTTTTGCAATGCTCGGCGGCGATACCAAAATGGATGGCGGAGAGGAATTGCGAAAGGTCGGGCGTTGTCTTGATTGGCTTTACCCGGACGATTTGGAACGCTCAATCGGGCGCGAAAAAGAGCTTGAAGAATTGCATAAATTACTCAAACACTGGGACAAAAGACCTGTTGTAATTATTGGAAAGAAACAAGTTGGCAAAACTTCGCTGATAAACGAATATGTTTTTCGCAAGGTTGAAAACAAAAAGAATCGAAGTTTGGACAAAAAACAAACGTGGCTCGTTTCGCCGCAGCGTCTAATTTCGGGAATGTCATTTGTCGGGCAATGGGAAAATCGTCTGATTGCGATTTTGAAAGAGACTGAAAAGAAGGAGCATCTCCTTTATTTTGATGATTTACTCGGACTTTTCCTCGCGGGGGTGAGCGCAAATGCGGATTTGAACGTGGCGCAAGTGATGAAGCCTTACCTTGAACGCCGTGATGTGCGGGTGGTGGCGGAAATTACGCCCGAAACTTGGCGCGTTTTGCAGGAAAAAGACCGCAGCTTTGCCGAACTTTTTCACGTTTTTCGTCTTGACGAAACTAAAGAGGATAAAACGCTCAATATTTTGTTGTCGGTGCGCCGTCAGCTTGAAGCTAAACTTAACTGTGACTTTAGTTTAGAGTCTTTACCGACTGCACTTGATTTGCAACGGCGTTACAACCGCGAAGCATTTTTCCCCGGCAAATCCGCCAGTTTCTTACAGCAAATCGGCAATAAGTTTCAAAACGCTAAGATCAGCCGACAGAATGTTTTAGAAGAATTTGAAGCCAAAAGCGGAATGCGCGTGGCGTTTTTGGACGATACGCAAAAACTTAAACGCGGCGAAATCGTCAAAAATATTCAGCAAGGCGTTATCGGGCAAAAAAGCGCAGTCGAAGCAGCGGCGGATGTCATTTCCATCGCCAAATCCCGTTTGAACGACACAAGCCGTCCGTTGGCTTCATTTTTATTCTTGGGTTCAACCGGCGTTGGCAAAACCGAAGCCGCAAAGCAAATTGCTGCATATCTTTACGGGAGCGAGGAAAAACTTTTGCGGTTCGATATGAACGAATTTGTCTCGCCGTTCGATGTGGCGCGGCTGGTCGGAACTTTTGAACAACCCGAAGGTTTGCTCACGTCCGCGATTCGCCGTCAGCCTTTTTCGGTAGTGCTTTTGGACGAAATCGAAAAGGCGCATCCCGACGTTTTCAATCTGCTTTTGCAAGTGATGGGTGACGGGCGTTTGACCGATGCACACGGGCGCACGGCGGATTTCAGTAACGCGATCATTATTTTGACTTCCAATCTCGGCTCGCGCGAGGCAAATGTTAAACTTGGATTCCGCGAGACAAATGAATCAAATGCCAGCATTTACCGACAAGCCGCTGAAAAATTTTTCCGTCCCGAATTCTTTAATCGTCTGGACAGAATCATTCCGTTTGAGCGTTTGAGCCGCGAAGATGTCGAGCAAATTACGCGGATTCAATTGCAAAAAGTTTTTTCGCGTGAGGGATTTAGCCGTCGAAATTGCCGGATTGAACTTGAACCGTCCGCGCTGCAAAAGATCGTTGACGAAGGTTATCATCCCGAACTCGGCGCACGCGCTTTGAAACGGGCGATTGAACGAAATTTGATTGCGCCGGTTGCCGCACAGCTTTCGGCTCTGAAATCAACCACGCCGACCATCATCAAAGTTTCGCGGATTGACAACAAATTTGTTACGCAAGTTGAAGCAATTAAACCCGTTACGGTTGCCGAAAGCGTTTGGCTGAAACACGATTTTTCAAGCCGTGATGCCGAATTGGATAAAATTGTCGAGGCTCTTGACCGCATCGAAGATTCGATTGAACATCTCAAACCGCACGGCGAAATCAATCCGAACGATGAATTGCAAAAACGCTATTTCCTTATCCAAGAACACATTAAGCGCATCGAGCGAATGATTGAACGAGCCGATAATTGGAAAGAAGTCAAAGGTCAAAGGTCAAAGGTCAAAGGTCAAAGGCAGTTGGTTTCGTTGAAAGATTCGGATGTGGATTTTGAAGATTTTTTGGGAAATGCAAACTTGTCTTTTCTTTTGAAAGAATTAGCAGAAGAAAGTCCGCTGTTTGGCGAAAAAGTGATGGATTATGTGCAGGATATTTGGCGTGAAACCTCGCTTTTGCAGATAATTACGGAAAATCCGGAAAATTCATTTACTGCAAAAAGTGTGATGGCTTTTCGTTGCGCTGATCTTTCTTATGGAAATATTGAAATACCTGAAATGATTCAACGATATTCAATACTTTTTTCTCAGGAATTAGGTTTAAAAGCTAAGGAATTAGAAGTAAAAGATTATAAAAGTGACTATTCAGAAATGTTTCTCTCGCTTGAAGGTTTATTCGCGCACGATTTGGCAAAGGTCGAAAGTGGCAATCATGTTTTTGTTTCCAAACGCGGAGATTTTACGCCAATTGAAGTTCGCGTTTTTGATTTGAAAGATAATCAAGGCTTTGCAGATTTTCCCAAAATCTATCTGCAAAGCCTTGTCAATATAGCGGATAAGGATTTTTCTGTGGTTAGAGTTTACAGCGAACGTGGGTTGGCTCTGGATTTTAGAACCGGACTTTTGACCAAAGAAGCATTAACGCATCGGGAACTTCGAACATTTGTTTTAGGTGGGCTTGAGGTGGCGAAAGAGTTGACATAAAAAGTGTAATTTTGCCCGCAGAAAAACACAGAAAAACATGGAAATTCTTCTTTTCGCGTTCTTCCGCGTTTTTTCGCGGGCAATTCTCTTTAACTCAACTGCCGCAAAATCGTCGGGTCTTGGATTTCGTTATCGCGTGCCAACAACAAAACTTTTGACATCACTTCCGCCGATTTCGGATCGTCATCGGCAAAAGGTAAAAATAATCTGCCGCGATGCTGCGAATGAACGGGCAAAATCGAAAGGTAAGTTCCGGGCAGTTTGTGGACAACCGCACTTCCTAAATGAACACTGTATTCGCCCATTGTGCCTTTAATTTTGGCGTGGTTTCCGGCGATTTCGACGTTGCTTAACTTGAATAAACGCAAGGTTTCGCGTAAAAGAACGCTTCGCATTTCGATTGAAGAATGGCTCGCTTCGGCATCAACTCCGCCCGCGTGGGCGACGCTGACCACCAAATCAATATCACGCATTACTTCACTGAAAATTCTCGCGTCAATTTCTTCAAATGGGCGATTTTTCCAATCTTTCAAGTTTTGAAATTGAACCGTTTCGAGCGTTGGACTTTCGACATCGGCGGGCGAAAACCAATCTGCCATCGCATACATTTTTGCTGCAAAACCTTCTTTATGAAAGACTTTTTGCAATCCTTCTTCGTAATCAACTTTCCAACCACGAGTTTTTAACAACGCCACGGTTTGTTTCGGCTGAACCTGATGCCCTGCGTAGCGGCGCGAAATTGATTTTTCTTTCAACTCATCCTCAGTCGGCAGATAAAGCTCGCGGAAAATTTGTTTGAAAGGTTGTTTCAGTTCTTTGTCAAAGCAATATCGCTGATAATCGCTCCATTCATTGGATTTATGCAAATCAATGCAATGCGCCAGACGGATTTCGTCCGTTTCGGAAAGCAAAATTTCCGTTCCAATGGCTGAAAAAAGTTTTCCATTCTGATAAAAACCTGTTCCGTTTTCGTTCACAAAAACTAATTTTTCGAGATGTTTAGAGATAACCGGGTGACCAAATAAAGTCTGCAATTCTGAAAGCGCAAAACTATCACCACGAACCATAGCTTCTTCCAGGCTTTTGCGTGATCGGCTGAATTGTTCTTTCAGAGTCTTTCTGTATTCGGTCAATTCCAAATATTTTTTGTCTTTTTTGAGTTTCGGCGGAACGGATTTAAGCTCTTTATCACCTTTATTTACGGCAATTTCGGCTTTGCCCTCGTTATCAATCACTAGTCTGACAACCGTTTCGCCATCGCGGATTTCGGTATCTTTCGACAAAATTTCCTGAACTTGTTTTGTTTCCATTGCCCAAGAAAGACGCAAAGGATCGGCGTAACCCGCATTTCGGGCAAGATTTTCCAACGCAATTTGCACCGCAAGTGCTTCACTGGATTGTTTTTGTGCGCCGAATTGCTTCGATTCTTTTTTGAACTTTTGCAAGTAGGTGTAGCGGCTCAACAGGTCTTTTTCGGCATTGGCTTTGCTCAACGGAACAAGTCCGTAAATCCGCAAATAATCCTGATCGCGTTTGCTTTTAACCTTGTCGGTAATTTCTTTGAGTTTGGTTTTGCCGGAAATTACATCCGCATAAAGTCGGGCGCGGCGATGTCCGTTACCATCGCTGATGTATTTGGCGGCATCGTAAACCAGTTCCCAGCGAGCTTTACCGATTTGTTTGTAAGCCTGCAAAAACCAGTCTTTATCAACCGCGCCGTTTTTGAAATCTTCCAGATCAACGGTCGAATATTTGGCAATTTCGCTTTCGGCTTCGGCATTTTGTTCACGGTATCCGGCGATTTTCGTGTGCGCGTGCATCCACCAAATCGCTGAATCCAAACCTTTCCAGTTCAGATAATTACTGATAAATTTTTGCCACTGCGGAGCGTAAACGGCGGCTTCGATGAGCTTTGCTTCCGAGATTTTCGCCTTTTTGACCAGTTCATCAAAAAGTTTTTGCGTATCGCTTTCGGCAGGATGACAATTTTTGAGCAAACGGCTAAAAAGTGCCTGTTTGGTAAAATTGCTGTTGTAATAAGTGTAGCCGCGATTCAGAGCTGTTTTGCCAAGCCCGACTAGAATTTCAACAAAGCGTTTCGCGCCGTAAATTTCGTTTAAGCTGGCAACCAAATGCGAAACATCCGTTTCCGAATCGCCGCGTTTCATTTCGATGTTGAGAATATGTTCGCGCACTTTTTCAAACATCGGTTTGAGGAACGGATATTTTTCAAAATAATCAAATTCGTTTTTTCGAGTTATTTTGCGCGATAATTCCTGCACGTTTGTTGTTGTCATCAAACCGCGATAAAGCTCGTCTTCGGAAATAAGTTTTAATTCATAAGCACGCGCAAAGGTTGAAAGCGACGGATAGCAATATTTAATGTTTTCTTCTCTGCCCGAAAATTGCCGCCAATTAGATAGATCCCAGAGTTCTTTGAATTGTTCATCGTCTAACTTTTCCGCTTCGATCCGGTGGTAAAAAAGATTATAAAAAGAGTCGTTGTGCCAACCATTTCCCGCGCCATAGTAATATCTTTCGTTCGAATTGCTTTTCAAAGTTTTTTCGTCTAATGATGAAAAAAGTCGAGTGCAGGCTCCGATCAGATATTCATTTTTCTCAATAAATGGATGTATCAAAAGAAGCGCATTGATAATGCTGAAAAACGGATTACTGTAATAATAGTGGCTTTGAAAAGCCCTCGGCATTATCTGATTGTAAAGCGGTAGAAAATCTTTGTCTTTCGACTCGTTGGAAAACGTAACAATAAATAAATCAATCGGTTGCATCCCGCATTCCTGATACCATTTTTCCCAAACTTCGGGCAAAGGATAGTCATTATAAGAATCTTGCGGAGTTTCATAAACATTGTTGTATTTTTTCTGACGTAAAGTATTTCCCAACAAAACTGTGCTTTTTGAGTTATCCCAATTCTCAATTTCATACTCAAAGGCTTTGTTTTCCAAATAGATTCGGCTGAGTGTTTCTAAATGCTCTTTTATTTTTTCAAAAGGCTGTGAAAAACCGTATTGATTTTTGGCAGATTGTTTTTCATAAAAACTTTCAGGATTTAAAACTGGCGTTACAACAGGCGAAAACGCTTTGGAAAAATCCCACAAGCCGTAGCCGTTTTCGTAAGTATTATCCTGCCGGTTTTCGGGCGAATCGGTCAGTTGCTCCAATAAAATTTCTTCTTTGGCGGAAATAGTTTTGCGGCTTTTAAAACCTTCCGCCCAATCGCTGATTTTTGTTTCTAAACGATTTGTTTTCCGTAATTGCAAGGCAATATCCAAACCTGCCAAACGCTGTTCCGCATCGCCGACAGTCAACAAATTTTCGGTTGTCACTCCGACTTTTTCATCCGTTTGTTTTAAAACTAAACCGATGATTTTATTGCGAAAATTCGCGCCCTTGCGTTTCAAAAGCCCTTCCAGAATCTGCATTTCTTCGCTTGTGCAGGAAACTTTTTCCAAAGCATTAAAGGCTGAGTTAACCAAAAATTCGCTCTTGTCAGCTAAAATTCGAAACGCATATTCGCGCTGAAATTCGGTCAAAGGCTTTTTCTCTTTTTTATCATCCCAATAATAGGCGGCATAGCCTTTCAAAATATGCCGTGTCAGTTGTTCGCGGAGGTTGACGCTCATGCCGTCAAAATATTTCAAAACAATGTGCAATCGCTCATCATTTTCGCCTATAAGTTTAATCATTGCCTGAAATGCCTCGTTGCGATTAAACGAAATCCGTGTCCATGCAAAGATTTTTCCGTCAAAAGTTTTTTCTTTCGCATCGCTTTTTTCGACTATTTTATGCAGCTTTTCAAAAAGATCGGGAAATTCAGAATTAATTTGAAATTTTTCCAAATTCAAACCGTTGATGCCTTGCAATGCCCACGCTAAAACCAGCAGATCAGAATCATCCAAAGCTTTGTAATATAAAGGCATCGCAAGTTCATCGTGTTTTGTTTCAATCGCAAATTTCAAAGCCAGACTGCGTTTTTCGGCATTTCCTTTTTCATAAAGCTCGTGCAAAAACGGTTGAGTTTTTTCGACATCAAAAACGCCTTGCGACCACAAAGCCATA
>DAORIL010000124.1:0-12483 GCA_035438525.1 Pyrinomonadaceae bacterium | reverse complement strand
TATACTCCGCCGAATCGCGGCGATTTTAACTTTGGAAAATGGGTGCCGTGGTGGAGAAGTTACGGCAACGATTACGGCAACACTTCATCGCAAGCCTTCAAAGGCACGACTGATGCGAGTGGGAAACATCTTTTGAAAATTGATTTTGAAGATGCGAATCCTCCGCGCCCGTATAGCGTTCGCGCCGAATCCCGCGTGATGGATGTCAATCGTCAAACTTTTGCTTCTGCTACGACAGTTTTAGTGCATCCTTCCGATTACTATATTGGTCTCAGATCTTCGCGCAATTTTGTCAACAAGGGCGAAAAGATCTCAGTCGAATCAATCATTTCGGACATTGACGGAAAATTGATTGCCGGACGCGATGCCGAAGTCAAAGCCGTTTTGAAAGATTGGGCTTTTGACAAAGGCGCATGGAAAGAAGAAGTAGTTGATGAGCAAACCTGTGCAATCAAATCAACCGCAGACGTTTCCAAATGTGAATTTATTGCTAAAGCGGGCGGAATTTACACAATTACCGGACGAGTAATGGATGACAAAGAACGTTGGAACGAAACTGAATTTACGGTTTGGGTTTCGGGCGGAAAAACTCCGCCAAAACGCAATGTCGAAATGGAAGAAGCCCAATTGATTCCAAATAAAAAGGATTACAACCCGGGCGATGTAGCCGAAATTTTAGTTAATTCACCGTTTGAAAATGCCGAAGGTGTGTTGACATTGCGCCGTGATGGTTTGATTAAAACCGAACGCTTTACGATGAAAGGTCAATCAACCGTTTTGAAAATTCCACTCGAAGATAAATATTTGCCGAATATTTATGCCCAGGTTGATCTGGTTGGCGCAAGTCCGCGCACCGATGACAAAGGCGAAATTGATTTGAAATTGCCAAAACGTCCTGCGTTTGCCAGTGGTCAGCTAAATCTTTCTATTTCAACTGCTTCACGTCGTTTGACGGTTTCCGCAACTCCGCAGGCAACTACGCTTGAACCCGGCGGAGAAACAAAAATCGATGTCAATGTTAAAGACTCAAAAGGCGAACCTGTCGCAAATTCGGAAGTTGCGATCGTAGTTGTCGATGAAAGCGTTTTGGCTTTGACCGGCTATCGAATCGGCGATCCGATGGGTATTTTTTACACTCAACGCGGCGAAGGCGTAACCGATTACCATTCACGCAAAGATATTTTGCTTGGCAATCCGTTGGATGCGAAGAAAAATGTGAATTCTTTACCTGTTAATGGCAGAAGTATGCAGGCAATGGATGTGGTTTCGATGAGCGGCGGGTCTGCTCGTGCTGCCTCTAGTCCGGCACCGATGATGGCTAAAAAAGCCAAATCTGAAGTTTCAAAAGAGGACGATGGAATAATGGCGGATCAGGCTGAGGTTAATATGCCAACTGACGAAGAAAAAGCTCAGGATCCGAATTCGCCGATCAAATTGCGCGAAAATTTCAATGCGTTGGCTTTGTTTGCGCCTAATGTCAAAACAGATTCTAACGGTAAAGCCATTGTTCCAATCAAGTTACCTGATAATCTGACACGCTATCGAATTGTAGCGGTGTCGGTTGACACGGGAAAAAGATTCGGTTCAGGTGAATCAAGTTTAACTGCGAAACAACCGTTAATGGTTCGTCCAAGTGCGCCCCGGTTTATGAACTTTGGCGACAAAATTGAACTGCCTGTCGTGGTGCAAAACCAAACTGATAAACCAATGACGGTTGATGTCGGAGTTCGTGCAACTAACGCTACTCTGACAGCAGGTGGCGGTAAAAAAGTCATTGTTCCCGCCAATGACCGTGTCGAAGTGCGTTTCCCTGTTTCGGCTGAAAAAGCGGGAACGGCTCGATTCCAAATCGCAGTTTCAAGCGGTAAATGGTCAGACGCAGCGGAGATTTCGTTGCCAGTCTGGACTCCTGCGACGACCGAAGCATTTGCAACTTATGGAAACACGGACGAAAACGGCGCGATCATTCAGCCTGTTCAAACTCCGGGCGATGTTTGGTCACAATTCGGCGGTTTAGAGGTGACGACAAGTTCGACTCAACTCCAGGAATTGACCGATGCTTTCATTTATCTCTATCGCTATCAATTTGAATGTTCTGAGCAAATTTCTTCGCGAATGATTTCGGTGGCGGCACTACAAGATGTATTGAAGGCTTTCAAAGCCAATGAAATGCCGACTGATGCCGAGCTTAAGAAGAGTTTTGCCAAAGACATCGAACTCTTAAAATCGCGTCAGCGCGAAGACGGAAGTTTCGGTCTGTGGGGCAGACAACGCGAACGCTACGAGTTTCCGTTTATGTCTATTCACGTTGCTCACGCTTTGCATTTGGCAAAATCCAAAGGCTACAAAGTGCCCGAAGAAATGCTGACCAAAGTTAAGCCATATCTGAAAAATGTCGAAAAATACTATCAGGGCGAATGGTATTCACCGCAAACCCGTTGGACAATTTCGGCTTACGCTCTTTATGTCCGTGATTTGATGGGCGATAAAGATGTGGCAAAGGCGAAAAAACTTTTAGCCGAAGCGACGATTGAAAAAATGCCGTTTGAGGCTTTAGGTTGGGTGCTCTCGGTTTTAGCCAATGACCAAAGTTCAACTACCGAAGTCGAAGCAATCAAACGCTTTTTGATGAATCGCACGACTGAAACCGCGGCTACTGCTAATTTTGTGACGGATTACGGCGACGGCGCGTGGGTGATCATGTATTCAAATCGTCGGGCTGACGGTGTTCTGCTTGAAGCATTGTTAAAAGCCGATCCTAAAAATGATTTGATTCCGAAATTAGTTCGCGGATTGCTTGATCATCGCACCAAAGGTCGTTGGGGAAATACACAGGAAAACGTCTTTATTTTGTTGGCCTTGGATAAATATTTCCAGGCTTACGAAAAAGTCACGCCTGATTTTGCCGTGAAAATGTGGCTTGGAAACACTTACGCGGGAGAACAGATTTTCAAAGGACGTTCGATTGATTCAAACCAATTAAATATTCCGATGAAATATTTGATGGAACAAGGTGGAAATTCAAATCTGATTATTGATAAGCAAGGTCCGGGACGCTTGTATTATCGAATTGGAATGAAGTATGCGCCGAAGAGTTTGAAACTCGAACCCGCTGATTATGGGTTCACCGTTTTGCGACAATACGAAGCGGTTGATAACGCCGAAGATGTCAAACAAAATGCTGATGGCAGTTGGACAATCAAAGCCGGTGCGCGGGTTCGCGTGCGTCTGACGATGGTTGCTCAGGCTCGTCGTTATCATGTTGCTTTGGTAGATCCGTTGCCGGCCGGACTCGAAATTTTGAATCCAGAATTGGCTGTCACCGAATCACTTCCGGCTGATAATGGAGGAAATACTTCGGTCGCGGAATATGGTTCGCGCAGTTACGGACGCGGTTATTGGTGGTGGCGTTCAACCTGGTTTGAACACCAAAACTTCCGCGACGAACGCGCCGAAGCCTTTACTTCATTGCTCTGGGAAGGTGTTTATAAATACACCTATGTGACCAGGGCAACAACGCCGGGACAATTCGTGGTTCCGCCCGCCAAAGCCGAGGAAATGTATCATCCTGAAACATTCGGTAGAACGGGAACGGATTTTGTGAAGGTTGAGTAATTTACCTTTATTTTGTAACAAACCACAGTGCCGAAAGAGAAGATTTATTCAACTCTTTCGGCATTTTTTGAAAGTCTGTGTGATTTAATTGCCACCTAAAACCTTTAGTGCTTCTCCCATATCCGTTCCGTGGATTTCTACTTTTGATGGTGTAGCAGGATTAGAGTTTTTGCGATTGGGATAAACCACCATTAGCGTTCCTTCGGATGGTTTAACTGTTGAACCGTCAGGGCTGAGAACCACTGCTTCTGAATCTTGAAAAGAGAAAGTTTGATTAGACATTGGAGTTCCATTTAATTCTTCCGCTGAACCGCCGTGACTACCCTTGATCACTTTTCCAAAAACTACCATTTCGGGAATTTGGGGAACTCCGATTCCTGCATTTTTTTCCAAACTGTCCAAATAACTTTCTACCTGTCCGGCTTTGGGGTTTCCTGACAATGATGTCTTAATTTTTAAACGCATTGCCTTCCATTCAGCCAGTTTGTCCGCTTTTGCTGTATTGTTGTTAGGAACTCCTGAAAGCGAAACAGGCTGCGGCGTAGGCGTAGTAGCACTCAACGAAATTTTTATTGGTGGAACATTAATATTCTGTCCGGTCAGTTTAAAATATTCGTTTGCCCAATAGGTCTGCGCCCGATTTATCATCTCAAGCCGACTGTTCAACGGCTGACGTTGCGGGTTGTTGATGTCCATCTGCAATAATTGACTTTGAATTCGCGCCGCTTCCATTTGATTAGCGGCTATTTGATTTTCAATTTGTTTCGCATCCATAATTTCTCCTTGTAAATACTTCAACCTCTAAAATTTCTAAAATCTTGCGGCGAATGATTGTTCGATTTCCTTGAGGTTCTAAAAATTAAGTTCATAAATATCGCATAAATTGCCACTAAAACAATGACAACTATCGGAGGACAACAACCGAATATTTGCATCAGCGAAACGTCAATTTTCTGCCCTGACTTTTTATCAATGCAAGTAGTAGTTCTTCGCCTTCCCCAACTGTCGTTGACAATTGTGCCGGGTTTACAAATAGTTTCTTCAGCGATTTTTTCGGCTATCGGCATCAGAAAGAAACTGCCAATCAATGCTGCGCCAAAAATTATGGTGAAAACAGCAGTAATAATTTTCTGGGCACATCCAGTTGAAGTTGAATTTTTAACTTGACTCATCAATTTACACGTATTTATTGGAATCAATCCTTGTTGGATTTGATTAAGCAATAACGCCTTTCCAAAATAGAGCGATACCGATTTCACTAACCGGACCAAACTCGGTCTTTTTCGCCATATTTTCTCCGACACTGGGAAATCCGTGCTGCCAGACTTCAAGATGTATATTGACATCTGCCAGAGATTTACTTCCAAGCATCCAGGCATTTTGTGAGAGCCAGATTTGGCAACCAATTCCTTGGAACTCCAAATATGCTACACCAACTGACTTCAGCGGATTCATTCTGGTAAAGCCGCTTCTTACCGGAGTAGCCGTTTTAATTTCTTCCCACGGTCCCAAAAAACTATTAACATTAAATGGAGGCGCCATTCTCTCCATCCATATAAAATAATCGCAATAAGTTTTTGTATTGTTACGCAACACTGTGACGTTTGCTTTTAAAGTATCCAAAATGTTTACACCTCCCTTTTAATGTTTGAAATCAATTTCCAGCCGCGTTGGATTTGCTAATTCCTGCGCCCGAAAAAACGTTTTGGATTTTACCCCGACGGCAAACGATAGCTCGTCATTAACCCAGAGAGTGTTTATTATTTCTTTGACAAAAAATAGTTTTAGTTTTTTAGGGGAAATCTCCATCGCATAATTTTTAACTTTTTCTTTGGGGTCATATATTTCATTATCAGAAACCGGAAAGAAATTAATTTTGACAAATGCTTTTCCGGCAATTTTGGTATATATTCCGGTTTCGATAATCAAAATCGGCGGTTTGCCATATTCGATTTCCCAATTTGGTATTTTCCCCTTAAATTCAAAGACCACGCTATCAAAGTCCTTCTGTTTAGTAACACGAACTCCTCTAAAACCAATATTTTTATTACCTTTTTCCCGCGAAACTTTTTTATTGGTCCAAACATTGAGCTCACCGGAATTCTCCGTTTGTGTGAATGCGGGCGAAACAAAAGCAATAATCAAAAAAATTAAGATAAAAATTGGTTGAAATTGATTATTCATAAATTTTGCTCTCGCTGTTTATTGTAATTCTTACTTTTCCAACTGAATCGTGAGCATTGGTTTGCCCGACTGTCCGACCGCGTCCGAGTAGAGAGTTAAAACAATTATCATCGCCCGTAAAACGCCCCAATTATTCATATCCGTTTTTTCTAAACATGCGCCAATCGCCTTAACAAACTCAGTTCCGGGATCATTGCCGGGTGAAAAATAATAGGTGCCATTTCCTAGATCGTCCGCCCAAAAAGTATGTTTCTGTTTGGTGAACACCGAAATTCGTCCATTGGCGGCATTATCACACATTGCCAAGGAGTCGATCTGATTTTTCAAAACACCGAGTAATTCCAAAAAAACAAGAGTCCCCATCGCATATGAATCACCTCCCGAATAAAAATTCGGAATAACTTTTTCAACCGCAGCTTGGGCTAAACCGATGCTTGACGGACTCATATTTTGTAAATCGTTGATTAAATTGGCAATGATAAAATCATCTCCGTCAATACAATCTTCCCGATAGTAATGAAATGGTTTTCCATTTGCCACACCTGATGCCCAAATACTAAAACTCATAATTTTCCTCCAATTTTTTTTAATTTTTGAAATCAATAACCCCGTGAAAATTTGGACTTATTCAGTTAATAATTATTGGTTGGTTTTGCCGTCTCATAAGTTAATAAGGTGGCAAAAGAAGCCGTCTTCCTTGGCACTGGGGATGAACTTTTCTTAATCAGTTATAATTGACAATATCTATGGCTAATTTCTTAATTTCACCCAAATTGTCATTTTGGCTGGAAGCAATTCTGATGGCTATTTGTTTAACTGAATCAAGAGTTGAATGTTTCCGCTGTTGTTGCACAATATCCAGGGAGGGTGGGGCGACATTTCCAATGTTTTCCAACGGAATAACCAGTGGAGTGGCGGCAAAGGCTTCAGGATTATATTTCAGCACAGAAGCATTTAGAACATACAAAGCATAGGTTGTATGACTGATTGAACCAATAAAATTCTTTTCACGAATTCGATCAATTCGTTGGTCAATCAAAATCTTGCCGGGATGAGAATTGCTTGCTTCAATTTGGAACTTTAAAATCCAACGCATTGTAACTGCATTACAAATGCCGTCAATTTGAAGTTCTTGGACGGATTCGTGGTTTGGAATCTTAACAAAAAGTGATTTCAAAAAGTATTGAACCAGTTTGACATCATTTATTAGGTTAGGTGCTCTATCTCCAACCGCGTGAACCAAGTTATAAAAAGTGGACATTTTCTGTCCCGGTGCTGTGTCTGGAAATCCCATGATTTTTTTCTCCGTTGTTTGTTATTCAAAACTGATTTTTTAGACCTTTTTTCAAAAAAATAGCTCACTTAAAATTGATAAACCCTTAGTTGCCAATTGCGGGTTTCAATCCCCATCTCACGTTACCTGAATGACTTTCCAGTTAATAAGTCCTGGAGTGAATGAAAGTGTCCAAGGTTGAAGTAGGAGTCCGTCACCCTCTTTATTTGGACCCCAAAAATCCATAAAATCATTAAGCCGAATACCCCAGGTGTTTTCCTCTTTACTAAACAACTTAATGTGCCAGGTAGCTATGGTTCCTTCGCTTTTTTGGCGGTCATTCCAACCACTGGGAAAGCGGATATATCCTTCAGACCAAATTTTCCAGTCCCCCCGATCACAGTTGTCAAATGGCACATTTAAAGTAATTAAGAACGACTGGTTAAATGAATTATTGATCTCAACAAGGCATCTAAACATTGTTATTTATCTCCTCTTTGTTTAGTCATAAACTGATTGAGGCAAATAAAAACCTCGCCCGTTTCAGTCTCAAAAAAATGAAATTCTCTGTTTTCAATGCACCGATAAATTTCGCGCACTTTGACGCCTAGGATTTTTGCGGCAAGTTCGGGGGATGTCATTTCGACTTCACCTTGACAAAATTCGCACCAAATTTTGGAAGGCTGATTTAAACCTCGATGAATCACGGTTCGCTGAAATGTTTCAATCGTAATTACTTTCTTTAGTTTGGTTTTCGCCATAATTTATTTACCTTTTGGCTTTCAAATTTTGCTATAATTTCCGCATCGAATTTTTTGAACACAACCATCTTTTCGTTGAATGCGGTAAAAAGTCGTTAAAGTTGCGGTTAAGAGTTACTAAAAGTTGTTAAGGCGATGGAAACACCATTAAATACAAGGTTTTTCTTCAATGATTTTGAAGTTGATACGGTGCGGCGCGTCTTGCTCAAAAACGGTCAAACAATTGCACTCAACCCAAAAGCCTTTGATTTATTGGTCGCATTGATTGAAAGGCACGGCGAAATTGTCTCGAAAAATGATTTGCTCAATGCAGTTTGGGAAAATCAGTTTGTTGAAGAAAAAAATTTAGCTGTTCAGATTACCGCGCTTCGGAAAGCATTTGGTGAGCGCAAGGACGAAAATCGTTTTATTGCTACCATTCCGGGGACAGGTTATAAATTTGTTGCGCCACTAAATAACTCAACCAACGGATTTGTGGTCGAAACTCAGCAAATTCAGCGCATTACTGTTGAAGAAGAAATCGAAATCACGCCTGAAAAATCAGCCTCAAGTTTTCTAAAAAACTTAAAATCTTTTTCTTCTGCTAAATATTTGGCGACTTCTCTAATTTTGCTTTTAGTGATCGGAACGGTCGGATATTTTTGGCAACATGATCAAAATAAAACTTTCAATCCGAAATTTCGGCGATTGACCACAAGTGGCAAAGTAACTAATATTGCCGCTTCACCAAATGGAGAGTATCTTGTTTTTTCACAACAAGAAGGCGAGGGAGAAAGTCTTTTTTTGCAACAAGTAGGGACGGACAGCCAAATTAAAATAATGCCTGCCCGAAAAATGAAATATCTCGGAATGACGGTTTCGCCCGATAATCAATTTATTTACACTTCGGTTTTTTTTGATAATCAGGCAGATGCACCGCTTTGGAAAATCCCGCTTTTAGGCGGCGCGGCAGTTGAAATTCCAAATGTTGTTACCGGCTCGGACATTAGTTTTTCTCCCGACGGGCGAAAGTTTGCCTATCCGCGTGAAGCAGATGATTTCACTCAATTAGTCGTGGTTAATGCCGATGGAACGGATGAAAAAGTTTTGCTCAATGCCCAAATCGGATTCCGTGAAATTCCATATTTTTCAGCAAATTCAACGGCGTGGTCGCCAAACGGGAACGAAATTGCCTGCACAGTTTCCGAAAAAACTGGAGGAGGAATGAAGTCAAAAATTCTCCTGATTGATGTCAAAAGTGGTCAAGAAAAGACTTTGGGGGAAAAGAATTGGGAAAATATTGACCATTTAACCTGGATTGATGCTGACAATTTGGCTTTTATTGACGGCGAAGACGGACAAGTGTGGCAGATTTCGCGCAAGAACGGGCGAGCAGAAAAGTTGACCTCGGATATTCAGCATTGCGATTGGTTAGTAACTACCAAAAACGGATTATTTACCATTCAGCGAACAACAAATTCGAGTCTTCAAGTCGGCTCATTTAACGCAGCTCTCGGCACTATTTCGCCGCACGAAATTTATACCGAATCATCTCAAATAAAAAATGTTTCATGGACCTCAAAAGGAAGGATCTTTTTTACTTCCAGCACCACTGCAGAGGGAGAAATTCGACAAATCAATACGGATGGGACAGATATTTCTGCCCTTACTGCAGATGCTAAGATCATTTCCGAAATGTCGGCTTCACCAACCACGGATGAAATTGTTTTTAGCTCGAAGCGAAACGGGAAAAACTCGCTTTGGCTGGCGGATTTAAGCGGAAAAAAAGTTCGTCAATTAACTGATGGAGTTGAAGATTTTAGCCCTCAATTTTCGGCTGATGGCAAAAATGTCATTTTCCAGCGCGGTAGATTTTTAACTCTTCCGACCATTTGGCGCATTAATTTGGAGGATAAAAAAGAAACCCAAATATCTACCCAAAATATGATTTTCCCTGCAATTTCACCCGATGGGAACAAAATTGCTTCAACCTTTATGGATTTGGAAAATGACCGTGCCTGGCGAATCGGCATTTTCTCCAGCCAAAACGGCGAATTACAGCAAAAATTTGATTTGCCGCCGGGAGATTACCAAAGGTTTATCCGGTGGCATCCAGGCGGAGAATATATTACCCATTTTTTTGATGTTGGCGGTAAACTAAAATTTTTGCTGCAACCGCTTGAAAATAAACGGGAAAAAGTAATAACCGAAGTCGGAAAAGGTGAAATTACCTCGTTTGACTGGTCACAGGATGGAAAAAACATTGTCTTTTCGGTAAACACACAAACAAATGATGTAATTTATATTTCAAATATTAGCGAATGATGAAAATATTGAGATGAACATTGTAATCCTCAAAAATTTAGGTTTGTGTCTCAAACAACATTAAAAAATACAGACACCCTCAAATTTTCCACTGTCAAGAATTTATTTGGTTTCAGTTCGCCACCTAAATATCGCGAAATCTTTTTTAGTTCGATTTTCAATAATTCGCCTGAAAAATTGGGACGCATCAGTTCAACGAGAGCCAATGCGTCCTCCCATTTATTTTTTCAGCGAAGCCATATCAATGACGAAACGATACTTAACATTACCTTTCAGCAAACGCTCATACGCTTCATTGATCTGCTCGGCATTAATCAGTTCAATATCCGCCGTAATATTGTGTTCGGCACAAAAATCCAGCATTTCCTGAGTTTCAGCGAGACTGCCGATGGGAGAACCCGATATGCTGCGGCGACCGAAAATGAGTCCGAAGGCAGCAACGGGAAGCGGTTTTTCGGGTGCGCCAACCAAGGTTAAATTACCGTCACGTTTAAGCAGTGCAATGTAGGCGTTGATGTCGTGTTCGGCGGAAACCGCATCGAGAATAAAGTCGAAACTACCAGCGTGTTTCTGCATTTCGTCGGGGTTACGCGAGATAACAACTTCATCCGCACCGAGTCTTTTCGCATCCTCCACCTTTGATGGCGAAGTAGTGAAAACAACGACTTGTGCGCCGAGTGCGTGCGCGAACTTTACGCCCATATGTCCCAAACCGCCTAAGCCGACGATGCCAACCTTTTTGCCGGGACCGACGTTCCAATGTCGAAGCGGTGAATAGGTTGTAATTCCGGCGCAAAGTAGTGGCGCAACTCCAGCCGGATCAATATTTTCCGGCACCCGTAAAACAAATTTTTCGTCCACGACAATGGTTTCGGAATAACCGCCGTAGGTCACGCCGTCCGTATGTTTATCAGGCGAACCGTAGGTCAGAATCATCCCCGGACAAAACTGTTCCAGCCCGTCTTGGCAATTTGGACAAGTGCGGTCAGAATCAACCAGACAGCCAACCCCAACCAAATCGCCAACCTTAAATCTTGTAACTTCTGAACCGGCTTCGGTTACGCGCCCAACAATTTCGTGACCGGGAACACAGGGATAAATAGTCGGCATTACATCGTGCCATTCATCGCGGGCGTAATGCAGGTCAGAGTGACAAATACCGCAATAAAGTATTTCGATTTCGACATCCTGTGATGTGACATTTCTACGATTGATATTTAGTTCTTTTATAGGCGCATCGGCAGATTCTGCGCCAAATGCTTTTACATTTTTTGTTTCCATTTTGTTTTCCTTTTATTTTTTCAAAAGATGTGAAAAAATCTTCTTCTATCACTTTTAGTATTACAACTTAACGATTGACCAATTTTTGCGAACCTTCACCGTATCGTGCTCCTTGCACATCAATTTGCGATGTTAGATTTTCAAGTTCGCGCAAATCATCCGTCGTCAGTTCCACATTTACTGCACCAATATTTTCCTCTAAACGGTGCAACTTTGTAGTTCCCGGAATCGGCACGATCCATTCTTTTTGAGCCAGAACCCAGGCGAGTGCAATTTGGGCGGGAGTTGCATTTTTTTGTGCAGCAAATTTAGCAATTAGATCAACTAAAGCCTGATTTGCTTTGCGAGCTTCCGCCGAAAAGCGCGGAACAGTATTGCGAAAATCTGTGCTGTCAAAAGTCGTGTTTTCGTCAATTTTCCCGGTCAGAAAGCCTTTGCCAAGTGGGCTGAACGGAACAAATCCGATTCCTAATTCTTCGAGCGTTGGCAAAATTTCCGCTTCGGGTTCACGCCACCAGAGCGAATATTCACTTTGCAGAGCCGTTACAGGCTGAACGGCGTGGGCGCGGCGG
This sequence comes from Pyrinomonadaceae bacterium, assembly GCA_035438525.1. Classification (GTDB taxonomy): domain Bacteria; phylum Acidobacteriota; class Blastocatellia; order Pyrinomonadales; family Pyrinomonadaceae; genus JAIBCC01. The sequence goes on along the minus strand of DAORIL010000124.1, from coordinate 493 downwards.
ATTACTTCGACTCCGGCTTCAGAAAGCCCAAAATGTTTAACCTTTCCTTCCTGAATCAATTCTTTGACAGCTCCTGCTACATCTTCAATCGGCACATTCGGATCAACCCGATGTTGGTAAAATAAATCAATATAATCGGTTTTAAGCCGTTTGAGCGAAGCTTCGGCAACTTCTTTAATATGTTCCGGACGGCTGTTGAGCGGTGATGCATCTGCTGTTTTATTCGGATCATTGTTAAAACCGAATTTTGTGGCAATGACGACTTGCTCACGAACAGGAGCGAGTGCTTCGCCGACCAGTTCTTCGTTGGTAAATGGTCCGTAAACTTCTGCCGTATCAAAGAATGTTACACCTTTTTCAACCGCTGAACGGATTAAGGCGATTCCATCTTTTTTTTCAATTGGTTGACCGAGACCAAAGCTCATTCCCATACAACCCAGACCGAGAGCCGATACTTCCAAATTACTTTTTCCCAATTTTCTTTTCTGCATAA
>DAORIL010000123.1:0-12519 GCA_035438525.1 Pyrinomonadaceae bacterium | reverse complement strand
TCGGCAAATGTGATGGTCAGTAAACTTGGAGGTTTGACGACCTTTGAAGCTTTGGCGTGTCGTCTGCCGATAATCGCTGATGCCACAACTCCGCCAATGCCGCAGGAAGCCGGAACAGTCAAACTAATTGCACAAAAAGGTGCCGGAATTTTACTTGAAAAGGCAACTGATATTGTTCCGACTATTCGGGCTTTAGTTGGTGATTCCAAACAATACCGGGCAATGAAAGAAGCGACAGTTGGTTTAACTATTCCGAATTCAACGCAGATCATCATCGAAGAAATTGCTGCACTTCTCCCAAATCAAAACAAACAACAAATAGCTAAAACGGCTTAATCTTTTGCTTCCCAAAAACTTGCTTTTCCATCATTATCGAGGCTAACCAAAGTCTTTCCATCAGTCGTGAAATTTAACTGAGTAATTTGTTTTTTACCGGCATTAAAGGCTAAAACTTGCTGTCCTGTTTCGGTTTCCCAAAGACGAATTATGCCGATGTCGCTGGCGGTGGCGATTCGTTTACCGTCAGGCGAAAATGTAATAGCAAAAACTCCGGCGCTCATCCCGCTTAATTCCTGTAAGAGTTTTCCGTCAGACATTCGCCAAATCCGCACGGTGTCATCTGCTCCAGAGCTTGCTAATAAACTGCTATCTGCTGAAAATGCAACCATATACAGTGGTTTTAACGAATTAGTAAAGTCAAATTTAATTTGAAAAGTTTCAGCATCAAGAATTTTTACACCTTTATCGCCACTTCCGCTGGCAATTAGTTTTCCGTTAGGCGAAACTGCCAAACTTCTAATAATAGCTTGATGTAATTGATTTGAATGAATTATGTTTCCTGTTTCGGTTTCAATAACCTGAAAAAAGCCATCTTCAAATGCAACAAAAATACGGTTTCCATCGACTGAAAATCTAATTGCAAAAATTGATTTGGGATGGATTTGAAATTGTTTCAACGGTTTGCCATTTAACAAACTGAATAGAGTAATAAGACCGTTTTGTCCGCCTCCAGCTATTAGGTTTTTGCTCTTAGAAACATCAATTGAGAATGGAGTGGACTCTGTCTTCTCTCCCCAATTTTTTTGCCTTTCTGACAAATTCCAATTTAAAATTTCAAAACTAGCATTACTCCAGGTGGATAAACTATTGGTTTGCGGTTCAAAGACAAAACTATTGCTTTTGGTTAAGAGCGAATTTTCTTTTGCGACATCCTGAGCATTCCACAAATTAACGGAAAAATCAGCCGAAGCAGTTGCCAATTTGGTGCCGTCTGGAGAATAAACAATTTCGTGAATTCCGGCAAAATGTCCTTTTAATTCATTGATAATTTCGCCTGTTTGAACATCAACAAATTTTACGGTTCTGTCCCAGCTCGAAGTTGCCAAAGTTCTCCCATCATTGGAAAAAGCCAGACTCTTTACATTAACTTGGTGCAATGGTAAAACTTTGATTATTTTGAGTTTATCAGCGTCAATTAAAATAACTTCGCCGGTCCAATTCCCGAATGCGATTGTTTTTTCAAGCGGAGAGAACACAACTTTCCAGGGATTGAGAATGATGTTTTTATCAGCAAAATCATCCAATTTTATGCGTTTTATTTCCCAGGTTTTTATATCCAAAATCGCAATTAGTTCAAAGCCTGCGATCACAATTTTTTCGCCGGACTTGGAAAACTGCAAATCGTGAACTTCCCATCCTTTTTTTGATAGGTTAAGGTCAAGTTTATGTAACTCCTTACCCGTTTCGGTATCCCAAATCCTTACTGTTCCGTCCAAACTTCCGGTGGCAATTGTTTTTCCATCGGGTGAAACATCAACTGCTCTAACGCGTTTTTCGTGACCTTGTAATCTCAAAATCTCCGAGGCATTTTCCGTATTATAAATTACGACAAAAGGATTGGCGTTTGAACTACTTGCAACTACAAAGCGTTTACCATCAGGAAAATACGAACATTTCCAAGCACCTTTTTGTTCAGCGGTTTGAGCAACTACGCTTTTGGTTTCAACGTTCCAGATCCGTGTCAGATCGTCATTTGAAACTGTCGCCAAAAATTTGCCATCAGGCGAAAATTCGGTGCTCCAAACTTCGTCCGGATGCTGAAGCGAAGCTTTTTTTGCTTTTGGGTTCAGTAAATTATTCAAAAAATACCACTCAAATCCACGCAAATCATCTTCGCCCTTCTGAGGTCTGTATTTTTCGACTAATTCTTTGACTCGATTGAGGTTAGTATTGCCGTATTCATTCGCTGCCAAAATCATTTCAGCAGCATAAGCGGTGCGGCGATTTTCGCGGGCTTGTGAAGCAGTTTGGAGAGTTTGCCAAAAATAGGTTGAGAGCCAACCAATTGTCAGCACGAAAATTCCGAAGGCAATTCCGACTTGAATTTGGTTCCGTTGAATAAACTTTTTCGCTCGATAAATCGTCGTGTTTGGTCTGGCAGAAATTGGTAGATTGTGGAGAGAATTATAAATATCGTCGTGCAGCTCGCTGGCGGTTTGATAGCGCTCGCGTGGGTTTTTGGCTAAAGATTTTAAGAGAATGACTTCAATCTCTGAATTTTGAATTTTGAATTTTGAATTTTGAATTGCCGAAGGCAAAGCAATTTCTTCGGTCGTGATAATCCGCAGAATATCGTTGAGCGATTTGTCCTTAAAACTATGTGGACGAGTGTTAGTCAATAATTCATACAAAACCACGCCGAGACTGTAAACATCTGAAGCCGTTGTGACTACATCGCCGTTTATTTGTTCAGGCGAAGCATATTCAGGCGTAAAAGCATTGCCTTTTAAAGTTTGTTCGGTGGAAAAATCAACTTCATCAGTCTGCAAAAGTTTTGCAATTCCAAAATCGAGCAGTTTAACTTTTCCGTTCTTTCTGACCAAAATATTATTTGGCTTTAAATCGCGATGAACAATTAAATTTTGATGAGCAAACGTCACGGCTTCGCAGACTTTTAAAAATAAATTCAAGCGTTGAGTTACCGACAAATTTTCTTTTTCACAATATTTGTCCAACGGCAGCCCGTCAACATATTCCATTACCAAATAAGGAGTTCCGTCCTCAGTTGTGCCGCCATCCAGAATTTGGGCAATGTTTTCGTGTTCCAATCGAGCCAAAATCTGCCGCTCACGGCGAAAATTTTCTGCGGTGGATTTGGTCTGAGAAAAAGCCGGAATTAATTTAATAGCGACTTCTTTGGAAAAATCGTCAATCCGTGTCGCCAGATAAACCGAACCCATTCCGCCTTTGCCAAGCAATTTTTCCAACTTGTATGAGCCGATTTTTCGCCCGATCAGAGAATCTTCCGCTTCATTGAGAATTTCTTTAACCTGCGTAAATTTGGGCGTTTCGATAAAAGATTCGGATTTGCTGATAGCGGAAATTAATTTTTTGAGTTCATTGTGAATTTCAGGAGCGAGATTTTTTTGCCCTAAAAAATTGGATTGCGCTTCGGGTGACGCATCTAAATATTCGTCAAAAAGTGAATCAATTATTTGCCAAATTTCAGTTTGCATTAGCCGATTTTTGTTTATTTATTTAAATCATATTTTTTATGATTAATCCAAAAATTAAGACAATATGAATCAAACGCTTTATTTCCAATATTTGGATTCAGTTGACAATAAAAAGTATCTGGGAAGGTCTCAGAATTAGGGGCTTTTCTAAAACCCCACCATATTAAGCCCCAACCAGAAATTTGATTTCCGTTTGATGTTAATCTAAGTTCTCGAAATTCTATTGCATCAATCCATTTTCCGCGAATATTTGAGTCTTTTTTAGATTTCAAAATATCGGATATAAAATATCCTAGGCAAAAACCTATAAAACTTTTACTCTTTGGAGTAAATTCATTATGTTTATTCCTGATTTTGGGAATCGCATCACTTATTACCTGAATTAAAACTTCTTCTTCACTTTTCTGCTCCATGATATTTCGTGTATTTCGCAGGCAAATTTTACAGTTTAGCTTGCTAACTCACTGTAAAGCCACGCTTTAGCCTTGAGCCATTCGCGTTTGATAGTAATTTCGGAAACGCCTAAAACTTCGCCGGTTTCTTCGGCTGAGAGTCCGCCAAAATATCGCAACTCGACAATTTTGGCTTTGCGCTCGTCAAATTTTTCCAGTCTTTCCAGAGCTTCGTGGAGTTCAATAATTGATTCGTCTTTTTCCGTTGAAAAAAGCGCAACATCTTCTAAATCAACTTTTTCCGCACCGCTGCCGCGTTTTTGATAATTTTTGGCGCGGGCATAATCAACCAATAAATTTCGCATGACACGCGAAGCAACGGCAAAAAAGTGATTTCGATTTTGCCAATCAGTTCCGCTTTGGTCAATCAATTTCAGATAGGCTTCGTTGATAATTTCGGTAGTTTGGAGCGTGTGTCCGCTATTTTCTTTGGCGCGATAGCGTTTGGCAATCAAGCGTAATTCATTGTAAACAAAGGGCAAAATGTCTTCCAGCGCAGACATATTTCCGTTGCGCCAGTCTTGTAAATACTGTGTAATTTCAGGCGAATTTTGCATTAATTGATTGGATTAAGAAAAATAATTTTAGCATAAAAAGTCAGGTTTCTGATGATTACATAGTCTTTTTTTGATGTCTGCAATTTTTTTTCAGAAATAAATGATACGAATTTTGTAAAAATCTCGCTGATGTAGGCGGAGGAGAAAATTTTATGCTCAAAAAGTTACTTTTTATCGGTCTAATCAGTTCATTTTTGATGGCTTGTAGTGCAAAGGTTGAAACAAATTCCAATTCAAATTTAGCGTCAGGAAGTGGAAATACAGCCAACACAACAAATACGGCGGCAAATGCAAATACTACCCCCGTTTCAAATAATGCAAATGTCGCCGCCAAACCTACAGTTGATAATTCGCCAAAGCGGATTTCTTTTGGCAAAGGTGCGAATTGGGGAACGGCAAATGTGACTCTTGCGCCAAATGCGACGCAGCTTTTTGTGGTTTCGGCAAAATCGGGACAAATGATGGATATTGAATCGAGTTCTAAAGATGTTGCTATCAATTTACGGAAAGGCAAAGCTCAAACGACTGAAGATTTTGGATATTTGAATGCTGAATTGCAGAGCAACGGCGATTATATTTTTGAGGTCAAAAATACCTCCAAAAAAGAAGTTAAAACTTCGATCAAAGTGACGATTGAAGGCGGAAATGTCAAAGCAGACGAAATTGACGAATCTGATTCAACCGTCAAAGATGATGCGGATGTTCTGCCGCCGCCAACCAAGAAAAAAGGAAACTAACGTAATGAAAAGAATATTCATCTTATTTTTATTAATTGCAACATTTAGCGTTATCTCGGCAAATGCCCAAATTGCCAAAATGACGAGCGTTTATACAAATACTCAAACCGATTGCAAAGCCGAATCAAAAGTTGAGGCTGATGAAGTTCCGTTTATTTGTAAAGAAGTTGGCGAATTTCGTTTAAGAATTATTCCTGCCGGGGCGCAAGCCGAAATGCTGGAAATTGTTAATAAAGAGGGCGAGACGGTAGCGTCTTTGGGAAATGTGGGATACGGATACACGACTACAACCAAAAGGATGTTGGAATGGAGATTGGCAAACGGAAAACCCTTTGCCGTTATTTTCAGAGTTTTTACCTATGATGAACAAAAAGCTACTGATGCCGGTGATAATCCGTATTTGTTGAAATATAAAACCGGTGAAAAATTATTAGTTCGCGGATTAACAGGTTATAGCCAAATTGATTTTGAAGTTGACGGCAAGGATAAAAATGCCAACGTCAAAGCCCAAAATCTGGCAGATTCAAATTTTCAATAAAGTTATGAGTAAATTGTTTATTTTATTAACTTTGCTAATTGCATTTGTCTCATTTTCAAACGATATAAAAGCTCAAACAAAAAAGCGGATCGGTTTAGAAGAAGGTGCTGATTCCGTTCAAGTTAAAGGGAAAATAACGGGCAAACAATATGCTTTGTATGAAATTTTGGTGGAAAAAGGCGATAAATGGGAAGTTAAATTAAATTCGACTAACGATTACATCGGCTACACGGTCAAAGACGCAAAAGGCAATCGGTATGATTTTCTCGAAGCGTCACCGGTTTCGGGTTATTACATCATTCGCGTTGAGCTAAACTCGATGGGAGCAAAATTAAAAAAAATGGCGAATTTCACGCTTGATATAAAATTTGAGATAACTCCCGGCAAGCCGGTAAGTGAATAGATTATTATGACAAAGTTATTTATATTGTTGAGTTTAGCGGCTCTTTTGGTTTTTACGGTAAATGCTCAAAGTGATATTCGCAAAGTTGATTTCAAAAACTTTACCTACGACATTCAGATTTTTGAAAAGAAAGAGAAAGTAACTTTAAAAAATGGTGAGTTTGACCGTAATACCGAAGAAGATAAGTTGTTTTTTACGGCTGAAGTAGAAAGTTACGGCGATTTAGATGGTGATGGAAAAGAAGAAGCCGTTGTTACCACGATGATGAACACCGGCGGAACAGGGAACTTTTCCAGCGGAATTATCTTTGCGATGAAGGGCGGAAAACCGGCTGTTTTGACTGAATTTGAGGGCGGCGACAGAGCCTACGGCGGTTTGGTCAGTGCAAAGATTTTGAACAAGGAATTGATCGTTACCAGAAACGATGTAGGCGAAGCGGGTGGTGCGTGCTGTCCTGAATTTCACGTTATTTCTAAATATAAATGGGATGGAAAAGAACTTGTTCAAGTCGGCACAGATGAAAGAAATGAGATCTATCCGCTGACCCGAATTTCATTTCAAAAAGGTTCATCTTTTTCAATTATTCCTCTGAAAATTGAAAAATACGACCGTAAACGTTTTGTAGTCGGAGCGAGAAAAGGTCAAACTCTTTTTGTTTCGAGTGCCGCAATAGGTATCAGCTACAATCTTTTCAAAGGTGAAGGAGAAGTTGAAAATACAGATAGCGGAATTATCGTTAAGCTCAAAGAAACAGGAGATTTTGTTTTTGAAGTTGTAAACGATAGTGCAAACGAACTGAGTTTTTCAATTACAGTAGAAATCAATTGAGGGAGAATGATACGAATTTTCAAAAAATATCGCTAGGGAAAGTGAGGAGAATATTGTTATGAAAAAGATCTTTATTTTATTTACTTTAATTATCGGTTTTGGTTTTACAGTTAATGCTCAAACGCCGACTGTGATTCAATTTGCTAAAGGTGCTTCGAGCAAAACAATGACCGTTACCATAAAACCAAACAGCGAAACCAAATATTCGATTACGGTCAAAAAAGGCCAAGTTATCAATATCGGAGTTAGCGGTGACATCGGTGTATCAAAAACCAATGATTTTCCGGTTATCCACACTAATTTGGATAATGGCGTGGATGATGTTGATAATTGGCAGGACGGCGAAGGTTATCTTTCAATTTTGGCAGGAAAAAACGGAAAATATATTTTTACTGTTTCTAATTCCGACAAAAAACGCGCCAGAACTTTTAAAATGGAAGTAAAAGTTTCGAACAACAAAGATGATTATGAGGGCGGAACGGAATAAATTATTTCAAATATTGATCTTGGAAACAACGTCGAGCAATCGGCGTTTTTTTTGATACGAAATTGGAAAAAATCTCGCTGAAGAAGTTGAGAAAATTATGTTAAAAAAAATCATTGTTTCCCTATTTTGCTTTCTGTTTTTCATTATATCAATCAATGCTCAATCTAAATCTTTAATCAACAAAATCAAACTCGGTGAAAAGATAATAACTGTTAAAGGAACGATTTTTAATGAAATTATCTATACAACCTCAACCAATCAAACAAAATATGTGGCTTATCAGTTTTGGGATAAAGTCAAAAAAACTTTAATCATTAGCGAGATTGAATACGAAATTGAAAACGGGAAATTTTCCGCCGTCACGATTGAAACTTATATTTGTCCGTTAGCAAAAATCGACAAACAAACCAGTTACAACATTGAAATGGAGGACAAAGCAGTTTCGGGCGGAAAGTATTGGCGTTTGACTCTTCTTTCGCTCGGACAAGGAGTTGACAATCTTCATTTTCAGAGTCAAAACCGATCAATTTTTAACGATAAACTCGAAACTAAACGGGTCAACAATGTCACCATCAACATTTTGAAAAAAGCCGAAGCAGAAAAATGGCTCAAAACTTTTACGAGATGATACGGAATTTCAAAAAATATCGCTGATGTATTTGAAGGCATGTATTTTTTTCAAAAGGAATCAATCATTATGAAAATTTTAATTTTATTCACGTTGCTGTTTTCTCCGACAATTATTTTTTCCCAATCGGTCAAAGATTTATTTTTACAAATTCCCAACAATGTTTTAGAAGTTTCAACTGAAAATCGCCCGAAAATAATCACCGAAATTGCCGACAATTTATTGAAATTTCGTTTATCCGAAGTCCGAAAAGGCGAGCTAAAAATTATCAGTCAAAACAAAGACGAAGTTTTGGCAGGGATGACGGTCAGCGATTGTGACGGAAATTCTTTGCAGTTTTTGAGAGTAAAAAACGGCGTTTGGAAAGATGTAACCAAAGACCTGATCAAACCGCTCGGCAAAGATGATTTGGTCAGTATTTTGAAGGCTTCTCCCGTAACTGTAACGAATCCGAATCAGGAATTGGGCATTTCAATGTTTTATGAATTTTCTGCAGATTCAAATAAATTAAAACTAATTGCCAGAAAACAAGATAGTTGTGAGATTGCAGGCGCGGTTTATAATTATAATTTTAACGGTAAAAAGTTTGAAATTATCAAATAAATTAACTTAAAAAAACAATTTTACGGCACAAAAAAATAGATATTTTTGTTTATCTTTTAATGAAACGAGGCTAAAAATTTTCAGCACTGATCGAAAACTAAACATTTTATTAGTTAAATTAAGGAGTTTTATGAAACAAGTTATTTTTTTGACGGTAACAGTTTTGACTTTGGTATTCAATGGTATTGCACAGCCCAAAACAGTAACCGACTATTTTTTGGCAATGCCAAATGATGTATATTCAACCTCTTTAGACGGTAAACAAATCACAAATAAACTAGCTTTGACCAAATTCCGTAAGTCAATGATTAAAATTGAAGACATCAAAAACGGTTATCTGAAACTCGAAGGAGCCTGGGAAGGTTGGGCGGAAATAGCTTTGTTCAAAAAAAACGATGGCAGCTATATTATTGCTCAAGCCGAAAACGGTTGTGGTCCTGCCTGTGAGGGATTTGTAAAATTTTGGACCTATAACGCAGGAAAATGGGCAGATGTAACCAAAACTGTTTTTACCGAGCCGACCGGAAAAGCTGTTGCTAAACAATTTAACGTAACAAAACATGCGGAAGATGAAGCCACTGACGAATCGGGAATGTCTTTTTATTATTCGTTACCGAGACAGGGCACAGTGATGAGAGTTGTCTGCAATGAATGTAGTCAAGTGGATGACGGGAAGGAAGATTTTACAATTTTTCAATACGAATGGAATGGCGCGAAATTCGTTAAGAAGTAAAAAGTATTCTTTTTTTCTAACTGCTTTGATTATTTTAAGTCCGGTATTTATCAAATTTTAGTTGGATAAATTCAAAAAAAACGTTGATAAGTTTCAGCGTTTTTTTTATTTAATGATACTAATTTCAAAAAAATCTCGCTGTATTAGGTGAGAGCAATTTTATTAAAAGTTACAAGGATAAAAAAAATGAAAAGACTTTTATTTTTAACGGTTATCACCTTAATAATGAATCTTTTAGCTTTTGGTCAAGCTAAAAAAGAAATGTCCGTCAAAGAATATTTTTTGGCGATTCCAAACGAATTTATTAAAGCAGATGCCAAAAAACGTGTAGACTGGATCGAAACGGAAGAAAACAGCATTGGATTTTTATCGTTTAAAATGCCCGCTGACGAATTTCCCGGAGGCGAAGACCTCAAAGAAGAAGGCGTTGTCTATGGAAATGTTCAGGTTTTCAAAAAGACGGGCGGCGGTGCAGTAATCGGTCTTGCCGTCAATCTGTGCGCCGAAGGAAAATGCGTCGGGCAGATGCTTTTGCTTGATTACAATGCGGGAAAATGGGAGGATCTGACCAGTGATCTTTCGCCAATGATCGATAATGATGAAGTGGTGAAAATTCTGAAAAATGCTCCTGCCTACGAGAATAAAGACAATCTCAAAGACGGTGTCGAAGTTCCGCTGGCTATCGAATTTAACGGCAATGGCAAAGCAATCAACTATTTAGCAGGTTGTGTCGGTGGTTGCGATGGTGCGGTCGTTGCCAAAACTTTTAAATGGAACGGCTCGATTTTTAAGGAATTTGAAGAAGCCGAAAGCCCTGAATAATAAGGAGTTAATTGAGATGAAAAAACTAACAATTTTAATTATTGCACTAATTGCATTGGTATCAGCCGGAAAAGCGCAAACTAATCTCAAAGGGATTGATTTTACTAATTTTACCTTTGTGATCGAAAAAACAAAGGTCAAATTGAAAGATGGTTTGCAGGAAAATGCTTGTGATAAAAAGGATGCAGACGGAATTCCAACCGGTGATATTTGGAGTCTTGAAAAAGAAAGTATTGCTTACGGAGATTTGGATGGCGATGGAAATGAGGAAGCTATAATCTCAATGGTTGCTAATGTTTGCGGCGGAAATATGGTTACTAACGAAGCCGTTTTAGTTTATACGATAAGCAAAGGAAAACCGCTCCAGCTTCCGACTTTTGATTACTACGACGAAGGCTGTAAAGCGGGCGAAAAAGACTGCAATTTTTCACGGAACAGTGGTGTTTTAGCTCGTTATGATGAAAAGGAAAAAGCAATCATTATCGAAACTTCTTTTTCCACTGAAGCGGATGCCCTTTGTTGTCCGTCACTTTATCGTGAAACCTGGTATAAATGGGACGGCTCAAATTTTGTCGAAGCTAAGAAAGGAAAAATTCTGAAAAGAGAAAAAGCCTAAAGAAATTAGGTATAGAGCAGTCAAAATTTAAAAAAGAAAAACGCCACTTGAGTCTAAAACTCGCGCAGCGTTTTTCTGGGGGGCTGTGAATTAAATCGATAAACTATTTGGCTAAAACATTATCGGCAATCTGGAAATTTTCCGAAGTATTGACTCCTTCTGCCGAAATTTGTCCGACAGGTTTTCCGGCTCCATTAGTTATGACTACAACTTCAAGTTTGGTTTTAGCAGGATAATTTAATAAGTTTTCGAGATTTTCCTTTTGCTCCGTTTTTGAAAGTTTCGTCCAGTCATCCTGAACTGTAATGAAAAGCGCATTTTTCTTGCGATATGCGACTCTCATCAGCTCTCCGTGCGGCAAATTCTTGGTATCAAGTTTTTCAACCTCCTGAACTGCCGGAACAATGTCTGCTAATTGTTTGGTAACATAATAAGTTAATCCGCTAATTAGTGCTCCCAAAAGCAGAAGGGTAAATATCCAACCTTTGCTTTGCGTATGGACAACCACTGACTTGATCTCTTCAGACTTTTGGATAACCGGAACTTCTTTTCTCTCTTCAGTTGAAGCAGCTTTTGAACTTCCATGATTACGATTACTGAATCGGACAATTCCACGTTCCAGTTTAAGTCTGAAAGCGAGCAGTTTGTTGGAAACAACCAACAACTGATTTTGAACTCCAGGTTCTGAAACTTCTATCAAAAGTTGCAGATGATCTGCCAGAGTTTGCGATTTTCGCAAAACGGTTTTTACTTCTTCACGAATTGTTAAAGGAAGATTTTTCGGTTGATTCAACTCATTTTCCCGAATTTCTTCTGCCCATAAAATCAGTGAAAGCGCATTGCGGCAAAGCTGATCGGCACTTTCGTTAGTAAAATGGAGAAAATCATTCAAATCCAAAACCTTCAACGCCTCATATTTTTCCATATAATCACGCAAAAGTTTGGTATTTGGCTCAGGTTCGGTAAGTGTAGCTAAAAGTGAGGCAATTCGATCTTGCGGCGGCAAAGATTTTTTACCTAAATTTTCGTCTAAAAGTTGTTTTGCTTCGTCATCCTGAGTAGATTCGCTCTCGACTCCGATATTTTCCAACAAATCCCACAGATGCCGTAATTCTTGATGTTCGGGACTATTTGTATCAAGCGTTTCGTGAATTTTTACTTCATTCAGAATTTCAGAAATATGAGTTTGAGCATTTGGCGAAGTATCATGAAATGCTCCGGCAAAATCGAAAGTTAAATTCAAACGAGTGCCAAGGTTTTCATTGGCATTGCCTAATAATGCGTTAAAAGTATTACCAACTGCCAAATTACATTCGATTGCAACTGCGACAATCGCCGGTTCAAAAAACTTTGCGCCCAAATCTTGTTTGAAATTTCGATAACGATCAAAAAGATTATGTTTAATCAGTTCATCAAAAGTTATTAAAGATTCTGCTTCGGAAATAAAGTCATCAATCTTTTCGATAATTTCGGCAGTTTCTTTTGAAATCTCGAGCGGGTAGTTCTTTTTACCATCCCATTCATCAAAAAGTTGGTGAAGATGTTCAGTTAATTCTGCCCGATTTAAGCGAACGGTGCGGTAAGCCTGACCTCGATCTGA
>DAORIL010000122.1:0-12639 GCA_035438525.1 Pyrinomonadaceae bacterium | reverse complement strand
CGGATCTTGCTCATTATCCGAATTTACCATACTCAAAAGTTCATAACAGACTCTAGCCGTTTCTCCCGTTGAAATCTCCCATTTCAAAATTTCTGCCAAAAAGCGTTGGGGATTCAGTAAAACCACCCTCGAAATGGTCGAAAAAGCGCGGGAAAAAGGGCAGCAAGTGACGATCGATCAATATCTTTACACCGCTGGAGCCACCTTTATTGACATTATCTTTCCTGCCTGGGTTTTTGATGGAGGCGAACCGAAAGTTAAAGAAAATCTGACCAATCCCGAAATTCGTCGCCGCGTGCGTGATGAAATGCTCGAAAAAGCCGCTAAACAAGGGTTTGAAGACGTAAATTTCGTTCAAATCACCAGTTATGAAAAAAATCCTTCATTTGTCGGTAAGCGGCTTAAAGAAATTGCCAAAGAATATAAAAATGATGATAGTCCCCAGGCACAAGCCGAACTTGCTATCGAAATGAGACTGAACGGCGGTGCAGGAGTAATTGTCCATAAAATGTCTGATGAGGACGTTGACCGCATTTTTCAAAAATCTTACGCAATGGTCGCTGCGGACGCAGGAATTTTGGATATTAGTGGCAGTTCGAGTCCACATCCGCGAGGTTTCGGCAATAATGCGAGAGTTTTAGCCAAATACGTTCGGGAGAAAAAACTCGTCAGTCTTGAAGAAGCAGTTAGGAAAATGACCAGCCTTCCAGCCCAAACCTTCGGATTGTGGGATCGTGGAATTTTGTGGCAGGAAATGGCGGCAGACATCGTAATTTTTGATGAAAACAAAGTGACTGACAACGCTACATTTCAGAAACCGAAACAATACGCGAGCGGATTTTCTTTTATCATCGTTAACGGACAAATAACTATCGAAAACGGTAAACACAACGGCACAAAGGCAGGACAAATTTTGCGTGGCAAAGGTGCGGAATAACATCCTAGAATTTTGAAAAAAAATGAATGAAGAAACTCCAAAACTGATTCGGGGACTTGGGTTAGCCGATGCAACATCGCTTGTCGTCGGAACTATCATCGGCACCGGAATCTTCCTGAAAACGACAGTGATGACTCAGCAAGTGGGTTCGCCCGATTTGGTTTTACTGGTTTGGATGGCGGCCGGATTGCTTAGTTTAGCCGGTGCTTTAAGTTATGCCGAATTGGGCGGAATGCTTCCGAAAGCAGGCGGAGAATATGTTTATTTGCGTGAATCCTACGGAAATTTTCCCGCATTTCTTTACGGTTGGATGCGGTTTGCGATTGGTTCAACCGGGTCGATCGCTGCTCTCGGGGCAGGGTTTGCCATTTTTTTTACCGCACTTTTAGGCATCAATAAACCTTTTTATCAAACTACGTTCAATATTTTCGGAAGTGAATTACCGTGGCAGTTCGGTTGGTCGCAAATCGTTGCAGTTACTGTGATTATGACTTTCTCTTTGGTCAATTGTGTCGGCGTAGTTTTTGGCGGAAAAGTTCAAACCGTGCTGACGTTTGCCAAGGTTTTAGGAATTTCGATTATCGTCATCGGTGTTTTTCTTTTTACCAAGGGGGTAAATTGGGAAGTTCTGTCTGATGAGTTACGAAGCAAGGATTTGAGTTTTATTCAAGCCTTCGGTGCGGCAATGTTGGCGGCTCTTTGGGCGTATGACGGTTGGAACAATATGCCGATGGCGGCAGGGGAGATCGTTTCACCTGAGAAAAATGTTCCGCGTGCTTTGATTGTCGGAATGGTCGTCGTTATCGGAGTATATCTGTTGACGAATTTGGCTTATTTTCACGCTTTACCCGTTTCAGAAATTGCTACGGCGAATACAACAAATCCGGTTGCAACCAAAGCAGTTTCAACTTTTCTCGGAACCACTGGAGGAACTTTTATCGCCTTGGCAATAATGATTTCAATTGTCGGAACTTTGAACGGTTCAATTCTGACTGGGGCAAGAGTGCCGTATGCAATGGCGCAAAACGGACTTTTTCCGCAAACCTTAGGTTCATTAAGCAAAAGTTCAAGTGTTCCGGTTATTTCTATCTTGATTCAGGCGGTTTGGGCTTCGGTGCTGGCATTGATGGGAACATTTGACCAACTGACTGACTATGCAGTTTTTGCGATGTGGATTTTTTATATTTTGACGACGAGCGCAGTTTTCGTTCTTCGCCGCAAAATGCCGGAAGCGCTCAGACCTTATAAAACTTTGGGCTACCCGTTGACTCCATTGCTTTTTATTTTGGTTGGGATTTGGTTGCTGATCAATACTTTACAAACCAGCCCCCTCGAAGCCGGAATAGGTTTATTGCTTATTTCTCTTGGCATTCCGATTTATTTTTACTTCCGCAGGAAAATGGAAAAAGCAATATGAAACGCAGAGATTTTATATCCACAATGATTGCAGCCGGAGCAGCCGCTAATTTAACTTCAGTTACCTTGGCAACTAATCCAACGGAAAAATTAATTCCGAAGGAAACTCCTGCACTTGATAATCAATACCGCAGTTATATAATTGACCATCACTCCCCAGACCCGCCGATAATGCGGTTTGATAAACTTGATCCACAGGAACATATCCAGCGTTATAAAGACGCGAATCTCGACCATGTTTGGCTGTTCACCAAAGGTCATCACGGCGAAGCCTATTACCCGACCAAAATAGGACACCCGCATCCCGGACTAAAATTTGATTATGTCGGAGTGATGAGTGAACTTTTAAGAAAAGAGAAAATCGCCTTTCATGCTTATTATAGTATTGGTTACGATACTTACGCGGCGAAAAAAAATTCTGATTGGGCAATGATCAGTGAAAACGGAAAACCTGTCAGAATGCGTCCGCCGTCGGGGCGTTTTCGTTGGGGACAATGGCATTTGGTTTGTGTCAACAGCCCTTATCGTCAATATGTTTTCGGACAGTTATCAGAAATTATCAAAGGCTATAATCCTGACGGAATTTTTCTGGATATTGTTGGACAGGAAATTTGTTATTGCAGTTATTGTCAAAAACTTTATCAGGAACATTACGGCAGAGAAATTCCAAAGGGAAACGAAGCAAAAGAAAAATGGCGTGAAATAGAAGAATTCAAATACAAAACCGCACATTTCGGTTTCACCAAAGCCGCACTTGCGCATATTCGCTCTCTCGGGTCAAAAGCGAGGGTTACCCATAATGCCAATCACCTTTACTTTCCGAATGAAACACAAGATCTTTTTGATTACACATTCGACGAACCATGGGCGGGAAATTACGTTTCGGCAATGTTTACTCGGGGATTATGTAAATTCCCGCAAATTGGTCCCGGAATGGTTTCGACAGTTTACGACACTTACCCCGAGTCAGTATTTATCGCCGATGCCGCTATGATTGCCGCCCAAAACTGCCGTCCTTTCTTTTATTCTTCGACAATTCGTCCTGACGGTTCACTCAATAAACTCTGGTTCAAAAATATGGGTGTGGCTTTCCGCGGGATCCAAGCGATTCAGCCGCATTTGAGAGAACGTGATTCGGTTAAATGCATTGCTGTAATTCATAGCGAAAAAACGAAATTTAACGATCAAAGCGATTACCAAAATTCTTTACGTGGGGCGATGGAAATTGCCGTTGATACACATTTCCCGTCGGATGTTTTGGCGGATTGGAATCTGGAAGTTATCTCGAAATATCAAGCCGTTTTGTTTCCCGAAGCAACTTGTATTTCAGATAAACAAGCAGAAATAATCCGAAATTATGTCAAAAACGGCGGTTTGCTGATCGCTGTTGGCTTGACCGGAATGAAAGACGAAAGTGGTAAAAATCGCACTAATTTTGCTTTGGCAGATTTATTTGGCGTAGATTTTGTCCGGCTCGAAGATAAATACGTTAAAAACTATTGGGGAAGTTATTTGAACCGAAATCAAGCTCCGATTTGGAACAAACTCCCAGATACGCAGCTGGTCGCGTCACCGCCTTATGTTGTAGTTAAACCGAATTCTTCTGACATTGAAGTTATGGCAACTCACCTTTTGCCTGCTCTGCAATGGGATGAAAATGATGTCTGGCTCAATTGGGAACCGCCGATGCCCGACCAAGATTCGGGACATCCGGCGATAATTTCCCGCAAAGCCGGAAGTGGAAAAGTAATTTATGCCACTTTCGATCTGTTTAAAATGCAGACGGATAATTTTAATTGGACGCCAAATTTCGTTTATGAGATATTGCGGGAAAATTTGAAAGTGAAGCCGATGTTCGTTGAATTACAGAATGGCAGAAAGGGAATCGGAACAACGTTTTACAAAAAACAGGGGAGCAATACTTTAGTTGTTCATCAGGTAAACCGAACGGTGACCACTTTCAAAGGAGCTGTTAAACCATTTCTTGGCGGCAGTTTATTGCTGAACAACGAATTCTTTAGGATCGGCTCGGCAAAACAAATTCATCCTGTTGCCAAAAACTTGACGATAAAAACAAAAGGAAGTTACGCTCAAATCGAACTGCCCCAACTAAATATTCACAATGTTTTTTTGATCGAAGGAAAATGAAAAAAATGAATTTACAAAATAACTGGAATCCACCTGAAGATTGGCGAAAAATAACAACGATTGATGCACACACGGGCGGCGAACCATTTCGCGTAATTATCAGTGGATTTCCGGATCTTGAAGGGCAAAACATTTTGGAACGCCGTCGTTTTGCCAAAGAAAATCATGATAATTTGCGGAAAGCCTTGATGTTTGAGCCTCGCGGTCACGCCGACATGTATGGATGTATCTTAACTCCGCCAGTTTCTGAAGATGCCGATATAGGTGTTTTGTTCACCCATAACGAAGGTTATTCAACAATGTGCGGACACGGAATTATCGCCTTAACTAAAGTATTATTGGAGGCTGAATTTTTTCCGAAAATCTCCCCCGAAACAATTCTCAAAATCGATACTCCGGCTGGACTCGTTACCGCTCACGCCAGAGTTGAAAATGATTTGGTTAAAAGGGTGTATTTTCATAATGTTCCAAGTTTTGTAGTAGCGTTAGACGAAATCGTCGAAGTTCCCGAACTCGGCAAAGTGCGTTACGATTTAGCTTTCGGCGGGGCTTTTTACGCCTATGTGAAAGCCAAAGATGTTGGGTTAACCTGTCTGCCGAAGGATTTTCGCGGGTTGATCGAAAAAGGAATGCAAATCAAAAACGCGGTTATGAAAAGCCGTGAAATTCCTCATCCGTTTGAAAAAGATCTGAGTTTTCTTTATGGGACGATCTTTATAGATGAGCCCGAAGATTCAGCTAATCACAGCCGCAACGTCTGTATTTTTGCTGATGGAGAAGTCGACCGCAGCCCAACCGGAACGGGAGTCAGCGCGAGATTGGCCATTCATTTTGCCCGGAATGAAATTAAGATAGGTGAGTCGATCGTGATTGAAAGTATTGTCGGAAGCACCTTTACAGGACGAGTTTTTTCCGAAACAACTTTTGAAAAATATCCGGCAATTATTCCCGAAGTTGAAGGAACAGCTTTCATTACCGGCAGAAATGAGTTTTTCATTGATCCACAAGATGAATTTCCAGAAGGATTTATTCTGCGTTAAAAAATGCGAATTATTTCTAGAAAAGACGTTGAAAATTCACTTACGATGGGTGAAGCGATTGAAGTTGTCAAAAATGCGTTTATTGAACTTTCTAATCACACCGCACAAGTTCCGCCCAGACTTCACCTTTCGGTTGAAAAGCCTCACAGCACAACGCTTATAATGCCCGCCTATTTGGGTGAATCTGATTCTTTGGCTTGCAAAATTGTTTCGGTCTTTCCAAATAATGCAAATCTAAATCTTCCTATCATTTACGGGTTAGTGAATTTAATAGATGCAAAAACGGGAAAACCTCTGGCAATTATCGAAGGAGCTAGTCTGACAGCTTTAAGAACCGGAGCTGCCAGTGGTTTAGCAACAGATCTATTGGCAAGAAAAGATGCAAAAATATTGGCAGTTTTCGGGGCAGGGGCGCAAAGTAGAACTCAAGTTGAAGCCGTTTGTGCCGTGCGAAAAATTGAAAAAATCTTTGTTTACAGTCGTCGAATTGAACAAACTAAAGAATTTATTGCAGAAATGAAAACCAAAGGGAGACCTGAATTTATTATGGCTGATTCACCTAAAGAGGCAGTTTCCCAAGCGGATATAGTTTGTGCTGCGACAACCTCCCAAACTCCAGTTTTTGATGGAAATGATCTAAAAGAAGGAACACACATCAACGGAATTGGTTCTTTTAAGCCGACAATGCAAGAGATTGACTTTGTAACCTTGAAGAAATGTTCCAAAATTGTGGTTGATTCGATTGAAAATGCTATCTCCGAAGCGGGTGATTTAACACTAGCAATTGAAACAAATATTATTAAGGAATCAGATATTTATGGTGAAATAGGGGATATTGCAAAGTGTCTAAAAAACGGAAGAGAAAGTGAAGATGAAATTACTTTTTTCAAATCAGTTGGAAATGCAGTTCAAGATGCATCCATGGCAAAGGCTATTTTCGATATCGCCTTGAAAAGAAATATTGGTCAAATCATTGACCTTTAAAACTTCAGTTGTGATACTTCGGCTTCACTCATTTTATCAGAATAAATCCAGTCAGAAAGACGATGCCGGAACCTCCAAAGAAATGAAATAGCAAGAAATTGAAAGCTTTGCCTGGCGATGATTAACTGAAGCTTTGAAATTTTTGGAAGAGTGAACACTTTACGAAACCAATAAGTTAGCCGTTCGTGATTATGCCATTTTCAGAATCTTTACCACATTTCGACGATAGTTTCCAAAATTGTTATAATTGTGAAAGTTTGCTAATAATGTGAATCAAGAGTAGAAATAGCAGATAAACAGACCAATTCGATAAACTGAAGTTGTATGGAAATCAAAATTATCGAACTTTACTGTTTAATCTGCCATTTTTACGATACTCAATCTGTTTTGAAAGAGCAACGATTGAGCAATTTCAAACCCGTTTTTACTGATCAGGAATTGGTCACTTGTTACTTTTTGGCAATGCTTAATAATCGTCAAACCAAACAGGAAATTTATCAATATCTCGACCTTCATTGGCGTGAGTGGTTTCCAAGTTTGCCTTCTTATCAGGCTTTTAACTATCGTCTCAATAACTTAGCGGCTGATTTTTCTGTTCTTTCTAACCTCCTCTTGCAAACTAAGTTAAACTCTGTGCCACTTGATTTATCTCAAGACTCGCTGATTGATTCGTTCCCGGTCATGCTGAAAAAAGGAAAACAATCTAAATCTTGTCAAACGGCTGGTCAAGTGGCGAGTTTTGGTTACTGCTCCAGCAAAGATGTTTATTATTACGGAGTCAAACTTCACAATTTGGCAATTCGCCGCTTTCAGACTTTGCCGTTGCCCGTGTGTTTGTTTCTCTCGGAGGCTTCAAAACACGATTTAACGGCTTTCAAAGAGCAAAATCCAATGGTTCCGACTGCCTATTTATTTGCTGATAAAGCATACGCCGATCAAACATTGAAACAATTTTTAGCCGCTCAAGGCGTTACTTTGCTAACTCCTTATAAAAAGAAAAGAAACAATTTACCCCAATTTAACGAACCGTTATGGTCAAAGTTCGTTTCTTCATTGAGACAACCGATAGAATGTTTTTTCAAATGGCTAAACGATAAAACCGACTATCAAAACGCTTCAAGAGTTCGTTCAACCAAAGGTCTTTTGGTTCATTGTTACGGCAAACTCGCTTTTGCTTGTTTGCTTCTTTGTTTCTACTCTTGATTCACATTAATAATAACCTCAAATTTTATTATTACAAAATGGGTAAAATAGTTTCAGTTAAATTTTGATAAATACTTAAGTAAGAAGCACTTACTTGCTAAATTTGTTTCCAATACCTAAAACTCTTTCAACAAAAAAAATAAATAATTTCCGTTGGTTAAACATAATACCTAAAAAATTCGCATCTGAATTGGAGAATTTCAATTCTTTGCCAAACAATTAGTTTCAAAAAAAATCCTAAAAAAACTTGCTTTTAATTTTGTTTTGTTAATAATGGGAGAATCAATAGTTATCGCTTGAAAAATACCGTAAATCAATAAAATCCAGTCAAAAGAAGGGTTTTACCAGTTAAGTTTGTTTTGAAAATTTCAAAATAAGCCTAAGATTCTTATTTTAAAACTCAAA
The DNA here is from genome assembly GCA_035438525.1 of Pyrinomonadaceae bacterium. Lineage (GTDB taxonomy): Bacteria > Acidobacteriota > Blastocatellia > Pyrinomonadales > Pyrinomonadaceae > JAIBCC01. The sequence continues at coordinate 4,506 of DAORIL010000122.1, read as the reverse complement.
AAACTAGATCTCCCGAGATTTAATTTTGATTTCAGGGTTCTTTTATGGCAGCAACGCCGGATAAAATCACTTCGCCACAAATAAATTATACAAATCCAACTCTAATTGGTCTTGGTGCCTCAGCTGTTTTGACCGCCCTTGTCATAATCGGTTCGCGCAATCTGGAGCATTTTGATTCTGCTCTTTTCGGTTACACTGTAGCAAGTATCGTCGCTTTCGGTGCGATATTTTTTCGTTATGCGATCTGGCTCCAGCGTCCGGCGACGAGAGTTTATTTCAAGCGCGGTTTGCAGTTATTTTTCGACCGCAAAAAGTTTGTTTCCAGCACGAAAAGTGCGGCAAAAACGGTTGCCAACAATTTCGTTGAACAGAAATTCATTTTTAGGCGCGGAACCATGCGCTGGCTGATGCACTTTTTAATAATGTGGGGATGCGTGATTGCGGCGGCAATTACTTTCCCTCTCGTTTTCGGCTGGGTTCATTTTGAACTCGAAGGCGAACTTGGTTACCGAACATATCTTTTTGGCTTTCCTCTTTCCTTAATGCAGGGGCGCGATATTTTTGCCTGGATCGTTTTTCACGGCCTGGATTTTTCAGCAATTATGGTTCTTGCCGGATGTGCGATTGCGATTCAGCGAAGATTAAAAGATCGCGGAGCGATTGCTTCGCAAACATTTTTGCTGGATTTTGTTCCGCATATGATGCTGATCGCCATTAGCGTTTCGGGATTAATGCTGACGGCTTCTAGTCTCTGGTTTGAAGGCTATATGTATTCCTTCATTTCATTATTTCACCAGGCAACAGTGATAATGACACTGTTTTATCTGCCCTTCGGAAAATTATTTCATGTTATTCAGCGTCCGGCATCCATCGGAGTTGAGCTGTATCAACGCCGTTCGCAGGAAATGGAGCAAGCCGTTTGCCCAAGATGCGGAACAATGTTTGCCGGAAAAATGTGGATTGATGATCTGAAAAAAGTAGTCGAGGAATTGGGGTTTGATTACAAAATGCAGAACGGAAATACTTTGCAGGATTATTGTCCGCGTTGCAAAAGAATTATGCGCGGACTTTCCTACGCCGGATTGCCTGATTCCAAAGAAAAAGTTTTTATCGGTTCACGAGTTGAAAACACAGATAACGAAAAGAATTCTCAATAAAAAAAATGAGCAAAGTCCAACATTTAGACAAGATAATCGAAGAATTCGGACCACATCTTCACGATGAACCTGATGGCGGATGGCAGGCTGACCGCGTGATCGATAAGGTTGTGCCGACGCATTGCCCATATTGCGGGATGCAGTGCGGACTGAATTTACTGGTCGAAAAAAACAAACTGGTTGGTTTCGAACCGCGCTACGATTTTCCGGTTAACGAAGGCAGACTTTGCCCGAAAGGTGTCACGGCTTATCTGCAAACTCATCATCCCGACCGTTTGCTTCATCCGTTAATTAAACGCAACGGTATTTTTGAAAAAGCAAGTTGGGACGAAGCACTTGATCTGGTCGTTTCAAAATTTAAGGATATCCAGGCTAAAAACGGAAAAGATGCGCTTGCCGTCTATTCAGGCTCAAGTCTCACAACCGAAAAAACGTATCTGGTCGGAAAATTTGCCCGGGTCGGATTGCAAACCCGCTACATTGATTACAACGGCAGACTTTGCATGGCTTCCGCTGCCGCCGGTAATAATAAAGCGTTCGGCGTTGACCGAGCCGCTAATCCCTGGTCGGATATTCCTTTCGCTGAAGTTCTGATTATTGCCGGGGCAAATTGTGCTGAAACCTTTCCGATTTTAAACGGGTTTTTATGGAAACAGCGCGATAATGGCGGCACCTGGATTGTGATAGATCCGCGAGAGACTCCGACTGCACGGCAAGGTGATCTGCACCTTCAACTTAAACCCGGAACTGATGTTGCCCTGGCTAACGGAATTTTGAATGTCCTGATCAATGAAAATTTAATTGACGAAGAATTTATCAAAAACCGCACGAACGATTGGGAATTAGCCAAAGAAGCCACTTTGAAATATCCGCCTCAGATCGCTTCGGAAATTTCGGGTGTTCCGGCTGAAAAAATCATTCAGGCAGCGCGGCTTTATGGTCAGGCAAAAACGGGAATGATCCTCCACGCTCGCGGGATCGAACATCATTCTAACGGCACTAATAATGTTTTGAGTTATATCAATATTGTTCTGTCCACGGGAAAAATCGGCTCGGAAGGTCGCGGTTACGGCACAATTACGGGACAAGGCAATGGGCAGGGCGGACGCGAACACGGGCAAAAAGCCGATCAATTACCGGGTTACCGCTCGATCTTAAATCCCGAACACCGCAAATTTGTCGCAGATGTCTGGGGAATCGAAGAATCAGAAATGCCACAAGCAGGAGTTTCGGCAGTCGAAGTTTTTCAGAAAATGCGCGAAGGCGAAATTAAAGGCTTACTTTCAATTTGCAGCAATATGATGGTTTCGCTGCCCGACATCAACAATGTCCGTCAATCGCTCGAAGGTTTGGAGTTTAATGTTTGTATCGACTTTTTTATGTCGGAATCATCACGCTATGCCGATGTTATTTTGCCCGGAACAACTTGGGCGGAAGATGAAGGCGTAACGACCAACGGCGAAGGTCGTGTGATAAAAATCAACAAAGCGATTGATCCTCCCGGAAATGCCCGCGAAGATTGGTGGATTCTGCAGGAAATCGCCCGCCGAATGGGCCGCGGCAAATATTTTACTTTCAACAATCCGCGCGAAATTTTTGAGGAACTGCGAGTCGCTTCAAAAGGCGGAAAAGCCGATTATTACGGCATCACTTACGAAAAGATTGAAAAGCAAAACGGCGTTTTTTGGGGATGTCCAACGCTTGAGCATCCGGGAACACCGCGCCTGTTTGAAGAAAAATTTGCGCACGAAGACGGCAAAGCAAAATTTCACGCCGTCGAATACACCGGAGCCAAAGAAAAGCCTGACGAAGAATTTCCGCTAATTTTAACGACCGGACGAGTTGTTTATCAATATTTATCGGGCAATCAAACGCGGCGCATTGGCTTTCTCGTTCAGCAATGTCCTGAACCGTATGTCGAAATTCATCCTGACACCGCGCAAAAATTGAAAATCAATGACGGGGAACGCGTTAAAGTCATTTCGCGGCGGGGAAGCGGAATTTTTCCGGCTTTGGTGGTCCGGACAATTCGTTCTGATACGATCTTTATTCCCTATCACTGGGGCGAAGAATTAGCGGCGAATCAATTGACCAATCCCGCGCTTGATCCGACTTCAAAGATCCCGGAATACAAGGCTTGTGCGGCACGAATCGAAAAAATTCATTCACGTGAATTACCAATTTTAGGCAAAGGTCGCAGAGGCACCAGTCAAAGTGAAGTAAACAGGGGAAAATAAAATTATGGAAGAAACAATGTTCATTGACCCGCAACGCTGTATCGGTTGTCGCTCGTGCGTTGCCGCCTGCCGTGAATGTTCCACTCACAAAGGTTTTTCCATGATCTTCGTTGACCAAATTGACCGGGCAGAGACGACCGCCACTATGCCGACCGTTTGTATGCACTGCACCGAACCGACCTGCGCTCTGGTTTGTCCGGCTGATGCGATTAAGGTCAACGAAGACGGAATTGTAATGTCAGCATTAAAGCCACGCTGTTTGGATTGCCGAAACTGCGTCAATGCCTGCCCGTTCGGAGTGCCGAAATATAATACAGCGATGCACCTGCAAATGAAGTGCGATATGTGTTTAGATAGAACCTCGGAAGGCTTGAAACCGATGTGTGCGAGCGTCTGTCCGACCGGAGCGATTTCGTTCGGCAAATTTGAGCAGATCGTTCCGCTTCGTCGCACTAAACCGGTCAATGTTCACGTTTTCGGCAATCAGCACGTTGAAACAAAAGTATTTTTGATGCTGCCAAGTGATGCTGACGAAGTTAATGTCGATGGCTGCGGTGTTTTTGAAGGGCGCATCGGTTTAACCGAATCGCAAAAAGGGCAAACTGAAGAATCCTGGATTGATACGCAAGTTGAAGAATCGGATAAAAGCAATGAATTTTAGAATAATTGTTAAAGGTTAATTATTAATGATTAATGGAAGCCTTCCCAAACATTAACAATTAATCATTGACAATTAACCATTAAAGAAATGAATTCAAATTTATCAAATACTATTAAAAGCGTCTTAGCAAATGAAAACGAAATTTCTGATGAAGGCGATATCCGTCAGGCAACCGCTTCACACCAGACAGAGTTTCCCTATGACCGTGATGCTGAAGCCCAGGTAACGCGTCGCGAGTTTTGTAATTTTCTCTTTTTGACCTCCAGTGCATTATTTTTAGGTGCTGCCGGATTTGCCGGAAAATCGGTTTATGATGCCGGAAAGGAAAAATCTTTCGCACCCTTAAAAATTGACGGAGCAATAGATTTACAACCCGGCTCAGCTTTGAACTTCCGTTATCCGAATGAAAAAGAAACGGCGATTCTGATACGCGCCAAAGACGGAAAACTTT
>DAORIL010000121.1:0-12642 GCA_035438525.1 Pyrinomonadaceae bacterium | reverse complement strand
TTATGAGATAGCACGCAAACAATTTTCCGAAGAAGAATTAATTGATCTAACTCTAGCAGTGACGACCATCAATGCCTGGAATCGGATCAGTATCGCTTTTCGGGTTGAAGCGGGAACTTATAAACCTGCTTCATTATCTGCACATGCAGAGTGATATTGAAATTGTAATTAATAGATAATGAAGGAGATAAATAAGGATTTGAGTAATTTTACAGAATCTTTTTTATCTCCTTATTTAACACAGTTACTCAACCCGAAAGCCCTTATATTCGTAAAACCCCATCCCGTCGCCGATTCCATTAATCCAAATCTGCTTATTTGTGCCGGGTTGGTTTTCCGGTTTGAAAACTTTGATTCGCCAATCTGCGCCTTTGTAAGCCCTTTCAAGAATTAACGCACCATTTTCCATCCGCCACTTCCCACTAAAAGTTTCTTTGCTGACAGGTTCTTCCCACGAATAAGTTCCATTGCTATTGATAGTTAAAGGTTTATATTCCGGTATGTAGGCGTTCGCCTGCGAAACTTTCCAGTTCCCGATGAAATAACTGTCTGACGAATCAGATGAAGGCTTAGGAGTAGAATCATTATTGTCCGAATAGTCTTCTTCCTCAGGTGTAGGCGTGATATTTGAAGGACGGTTACTTGGTTTTGTATTAACCTGACTCGAAGGAATTGTAGGTTTTGGGGGAGTTGTATTTGCGGGTTTTATATCAACTCTTTCATTATTCGTTCGCGGACAACTGCAGGCCAGACAAAATAAGATCAGAATCACACTCGCTAACGGTGCGGAAACGGGTTTCATAAAATATGCTTTCAGTTTATTCATAAATTTTCCTCTTACCATCTAACGCCGAGAAATTTATAAAAAAGGCTCAAAAGCTTTGCCCCCCCCAAATATCTTCAGTTTGATTTTTCGTCAGGCTTTTTTCACTGTGACAGTTTTTAAAAGTGTCACAGTCCGCCGCCACATCTAAACCTGATCGTTCTACAATTATTTGATTTATTGATTTTACAAAAAAGGATTTCATCCAAAAAACATTATGATAAAAACAGGATTAACATTATTACTTATCTTTTCATTTTTCACTTTACAAACCTCCATTATTTTTGCCCAAACCAACCAAACCAAAACAGAGAAAAAAACGGCTAAAGTTAAAGAAAAAATCAACAAACTTGGTTTAGGCGAGCAAGTTAAAGTAAAGGTCAAACTTTATAACGACAGCACTTATGAAGGATATGTCAAAGAAGCAACGGAAGATAATTTTGTAGTTGTCGATAAAAACGGAGCTTCAAACACTATTAAATATTCGGATGTTAATTCCGTCGGTGGCAAAAATCTTTCGACCGGAACCAAGATTGCAATTGGCGCAGGGATTGGAGTCGGAATTGGCATTTTGTTAGCCATTCTGATAGTCCGTTATGGAATAAACGATTAGAAAAAATCAGCGATCTTTTCAAAAAATTAAACAGACTAATTATAAATTCAAAAATTATTTCAGGAGACAGTATGATAAAAACAGGATTAGCATTATTACTTATCTTTTCATTTTTTAGTTTGCAGCTAACCCCTGCGTTTGCACAGGATAATCAAACCAAAGCAGAAAAGAAAACAGCTAAAGTTAAAGAGAAAATCAAGAAGCTTGGGTTAGGAGAGCGGGTCAAAATAAAGGTCAATCTATACAACGGGACTTCTTATCAAGGCTATGTCAACGAAGCAACGGAAGATAACTTTGTAGTCGTGGATAAAAACGGAACTCCAACCACCGTCAAATATTCGGATGTTGATTCGGTCGGCGGAAAAAATCTTTCGACCGGTGCCAAGATTGCAATTGGTGCCGGAATCGGAGTTGGAGCAACTATTCTAACTTTATTTTTGATAATTGCCGCGCTTGACGATTAAAAAAGATTGACTCCTAATAATTCAATCTATTTTGTTGAATACAATTAACTTTAAACAAAAAGTCCTGCTAAAATAGCTTGCAATAAAGTTATGGGACGTGAAGCAATTCCAAGCTGGTTTTTTGTTGTGGTCATAGTTCGGCAAGGAGACCATTTTTTACTCGTGCATGAGCGCAAACACGGTCAAAAATGGTATCTTCCGGCGGGGCGGATTGAGCCGAGAGAAACTTTTATTCAGGCAGCATTGCGCGAAACATTGGAAGAAACAGGAATTCCAATCGTAATTGACGGAATTTTGGGAATTCAGCACACGCCGATTTTGGACGGTTCAGCCAGAGTCCGTTTTATTCTATCAGCCCATCCTGAAAATGACACTCCGCCCAAAACAATTCCTGATGATGAAAGTTTGGGCGCAACGTGGATGACTCTGGAAGAAATGCAGCAAATTCCTCTGCGCGGCGATGAAGTAATAAAACTCTGTGAAGCTGTTGCCAAAGGTGCGCCGATTTATCCATTGAATTTGATTACTACCGAAGCACCTTTGATTGTTTTCAAAAAGGAATAGAAATTTACGGATGATATTCTCGTTCCGTATGATCTTTTAGCTGCGAGCGATAGAAATAAACCTCTCGCAAATTTCCTTTGCTGTATCTTTCCGCCTGATCGTTGAAATGACGACTATTTGGAATGCTGTTTAATCCGCCCGCCGTAACCGCTTTGGCATTAATTTTTTCACCAAATTCGACGACTGCCACAAAGCTGTTTCCACTCGTGCCGTATCGTTTTTTTGTTCCGGGATACTGCCTTGCTCCGAACGAAGCTAATGAACCCCACTCGGACGAGGTAAAGGCGACCGGAATGCTTGCACCTGAATCATTAAAAGGCTGCACAATGTCACCATTGAGACGTTGGAATCGGTTTATCTCACCCCACGGAGTTTGCCATTTGCCAAAATCTGCAGCGAGTTTATCTGAAGCCGCCGCGAATGCTTCGAGCCGTTCCTGATTGGTAGCTTTTGAACTCATATAATCCGAAACGGACAAATTATTTTCGCGCGCTTTGGCTCTGCTGCGACGCGTTAATTCTTCCGCCCAATAAACTGCTAATGAAGTCTCGACCGAATCGGCTGACCAACGATAGTTCCAGTTTCGGAGCAATTTCATTTGCTCTGCTAATTTTGTTTTTAATGAATCATTGGCAGAAGTTTCATCATAAGACTTAATCAACGCCGGAATCTGCTTGGCAAATTCGGGCAAATAACTATCAAAAGCTGCTGTGATGAGCGAGTCGAGCGTAAAATCCTTTTTGTTTTCCAAAACCCGAATTGCGTGAATTCCACGCGGATTTTCGGTTCCGCGTTCCATATATTTCGGAAAATCTGCTTGTTTTGGGCTATATGCTCCGGCGGCTGAATATGGGAAATTATTCGTATTGTAAAGCCAACCATTGGCAGGATTTAGAAGATGCGGACTTTCTTCAACCGAATGAATTCCCTTCCATTCCGTTGCCGGGTCACTTCCATCGACAGGTTTTGTCCAATCAAAACGCGGATCTCGTTTGGGGATAAAATTGGCGTGAAAATAGGCAATCTTTCCATCAGCATCAGCGTAAATCGTGTTGTTTGATGAATTTGTATGCAAATCCATAATCTTTCTAAACTCTTGATAATTCTTAGCTTTAGTGCGTGAATATGATTGGATTAGAGCTTTCAAAGGAGAATTCATCAGTTTAACGCTGATCCATTTTCCATTTTCCTGACGAACGATTGGTCCATGATTCGTGCGATAAACCACAAAATCTTTGTTCGCCATTCCGTTTGGCGTTTTATATGGAACTGAGATTTTTTCAGACTTCATTGGAAGTTGTTTTTTTCCGTATTGATAAGTGAATCCGTTATTTTTCTTGGTGACGGTTTCGAGATATTCATCAATATTGTCAACTCCGCTGGAAGTGTGCATCCACCCGACTCGATTGTTAAACCCTTGATAAATAAAGAATTGTCCCCAAGTCACCGCACCATACGCATTAAGTCCTTCTTCGCTCACCATTTGCAATTCTTCGCGGAAAAAGAACGAAGTGTGCGGATTGATGAGCAATAATGAATGTTTGTTGGCAGTATTTGAAGGCGCAATCGCAAAACCGTTTGAGCCGCTCGGTTCTTTGAAATAAGTATCATCTTCATTCTCAATTTTAGCGGTCGCTTCTTTTCCATAAAAATTCTGAAGTTCGCCAAGTGAAACAGTTTCGATGTCTCCCCCGATACTTCCTTCGCTGAAAGTAATTGCCATCCACGGCTCGAACTGCTTGATAACTCTCGGTTTAACCTCAGGATGATTGGAAAGATAATAATTTAATCCATCCGCCCAGGCGTTCATCAACTTTTTTAACCACGGCGGACTAATTTTATACTGCGCCTTCATTTCCGCCGGATCAATAAAAATTTTCATCCGCAAATCTCGGTAAATTGCCGATTCGCCTTCTGCCTCAGCCAATCGCCCCATCGAATTAAGATAATTGGTTTCGATGCGATTAAAATCATCTTCTGCCTGTGCGTAAATCATCCCAAAAACCACATCGGCATCGGTTTTGCCAAAAATATGCGGAATTCCCCAATCGTCCCTGATAATATTGACGTTCGCGGCATGTTGCTGCCAACTTTTAACATCTGCAACAGTGTTTGGATAAACAGTCAGCGATAAAAATACCAGACACAAAACAAGCAAAAGATTCTTCATTAAACCCTCCGGGATTTTCGGCAAAAAGATAAGTTAAAAACTAAAAATGATTGTCTCTGATAATTTCATTTTTGTAGGATTTGGTCAAATATGGCGGTAAAATTTTAAAAGTAGCTTAAATTTAAAAAAGCAAAATAATTTAACGCTAAGGCGCAAAGAGGCAAAGGCGCAAAGTATTTTAATAATTTACTGTTAATTTTTGCCTTTAACTTATCTGAATTCCTTTGCGACTTAGCAGACTTCGCGCCTTAGCGTTAAAAAAATGTTTTACCGATTTATTACCCAAAAAGGAATAACTACCGAACAACCTTAAACGTCGAATGATTCGCAGCGTTTGAATCATTGCCAACCCACAGGTCAAACGTTTCGGTTTCCTGCACCCAAGTTTTCGTAGCAGAACTCCAGTATTGCAGTTCTTTTTTGCCGAGTGTAAAGCGCACGTTTTTTGTTTCGCCGGGTGCAAGCGTAACTCGTTCAAAGCCTTTTAATTCTCTGACGGGGCGCGAGGCACTACCCGCTTGTTGGTGAATATAAAGCTGAACGACCTCATCGTCGGTGCGTTTTCCGGTATTTTTGACATCAACCGAAACCTCCATTATTTCGCCAAGTTTGAGTTCCGATTTGTTCATTTTCAGATTTGAAATAGCAAAAGTCGTGTAGCTCAGACCATAGCCGAACGGGTAAAGCGGAACACTTTCTTCGTTCCAGTATCTTTCACCTTGCTTGGATGGATCTTGGGTTAAATTGTGTGAATAATAAATCGGAATTTGTCCGGCATTTCGCATCCACGTGACAGGAAGTTTTCCGCCCGGATTGGCATCACCGAACAATAAATTTGCCACCGCATCGCCGCCGCTTGTTCCCGGATACCAGATTTCTAAAATTGAAGGAATATTCTGTGCCGCCCATGTAATATCGAGCGGTCTGCCGTTCATCAAAACCAAAACAACAGGTTTTCCGGTTGCCGCAACTGCTTGCAGCAACTCGAGTTGACGACCCGGTAAATCGAGAGTCGAACGTGACGCAGCTTCGCCCGACATATCCTGATTTTCTCCCAAAACCATCACCGCAATATCGGAATTTTTAGCCAGATTTACGGCTTTTTTCAATTCATCATTTGCCTGAGTTTCCGTCCACGGAGCGGCACGTTTGACAGGATATAAAGCATCAAAAAATGACGGAAATTTTCGGCGAAGCTGCACGCCTTCTGCATATTCAACTTTTGCATTCGCCCCAAGTTTTGACTTAATTCCATCTAAAATTGTCACGGTTTCATCTGCATTCATCTGAAAAACCCAAGAGCCGAGAATGTCACGTTTTGAATCAGCGAGCGGTCCGATGACAGCGATCTTTTGATTAGAATTTTTATCGAGCGGCAACAAATTGTTTTGATTTTTAAGCAAAACTGCTGTGCGTTCCGCCGCCATTCGCGCCACCTCACGATGTTTCGGATCTCCGAGAATGGAATTAACTTTCGCTTCGTCAATATATGGATTTTCAAAAAGTCCGAGTTTATATTTTGCTTCAAGTAAAGGGCGCACCATATCATCAATTTGTTTGACCGAAACGAGATTTTTCTTAACCGCATCGGCAAGATTTTTGAGATATGTCTGTGCATTGAGACTCATTTCTAGATTGATTCCCGCGTTCAGAGCCTTGACCGCTGCATCTTGCGGATCGCGTGCATAACCGTGTGTCGTTAAACTTTTGACCGCATCGGCATCGCTAACGACAAAACCTTTGAAATTCCAATCCTTTCGCAAAACGTCCTGCATCAACCATTTATTACCCGTTGCCGGAACATCGTTCAAATCCATATACGCGCTCATCACGCTGCCGACATTTGCCTCAACGGCGGCTTTAAATGGTGGCAAATAAACATTTTGCATCTGCGATTCGGCAATATTTGACGCATCGTAATCGCGTCCGCCTTCTGCCGCTCCATATCCAGCAAAATGTTTGACACACGCCAAAAGATGTTCGGAACTACCGATTGTTTCGCCCTGAAAACCGCGCACCTGTGCCGCCGACATCACCGAACCAAGATACGGGTCTTCGCCTGCTCCCTCAACAATTCGTCCCCAACGCGGATCACGCGCAATGTCAACCATCGGCGCAAATGTCCAATTTATCCCTACCGAACGAGCTTCACGAGCCGCCACAGCTTGCCCTTTTTCCGCCACTTTCGGATCCCACGAAGCCGCCATTGCTAATGGAACAGGAAAAATTGTGCGAAAACCGTGAATCACATCAAATCCGAAAATCAGCGGAATTTTCAGACGCGATTCGGTGACGGCAACTTTTTGAAAACGATTTATCAACGCCGGATCGGTCACAAAAAGCATTGAGCCAATTTCGCCTTTACGGATGCCTTCGTCCATTGATGTAGGTTTCTGAAACGTGCTGAAAAAGAAAAGCTGATTCATCTGCCCGATTTTTTCTTCCAGAGTCATCTTGGCGAGCAGTGCATTTGCCTTTTGCAGTGCTGAATTATCAGTTTGTGTTGCTTTTTTAACCGATGATTTCTGTGCCAAAAGAGAATTAAAAGGAGCCGCGACAATATTAAAAAGCACAACAATTGTCAGAATGAAACGTGCGTTTCGGATGAATAAGATATTTTTCATAGCGATTTTCCACCGAATAAAGAATATTCGATGGCGGAAAAAACTTTTGGGGGTTGATTTTGTTAAGACTGGTTAATTTTGCATTGAATATGCCTAGCTCGTCAATGTTTAAGAAATATTTGGTTCGTGTATTTTCTAATTGAATGTGGGTGCCCACGTTTTCTAAAATTTGTTGAGGAAATAAAATAACCCTGGTTTTACAATTGGATTTTGAAATTAAAACTATGCGTCGTTACATATTTTACATTCTCGTTACTTTACTTACTTTCGGGATAAGTTCATTTCTTGCATTAAAACTATTTTTGAATTTTAATCCAAATACATCTGCCAGCCCTGAATTTTTGTCGAGTCTTTCAAGCAACCCTGTTTTAGAAACCACTTTCCCAAAACTTACAAATTCATCCTTCAAAAAAGAAGAAATTCCAGCTAAGCCTTTTTGCAATGACAAAAATATTCTATCTGTTTGGCAATTTCTACTAAAAGATAGATATTTTCGAGAATGGCCACAAGATTTAAATGCAAGTTTAGATTGTAAAGATATGCTTGAAATTAAACAGATTGACTTAAATGAAGATGGAAATAAAGAAATTCTCTTGCGTGGTAAAAATCTCTGTTCAGCAGTGGGAAATTGTCCATATTGGATTTACCAAAAGCAAGGAAAAAGTTATCAAAAATTACTTTCCGATACTGACTATATTGATGTCTCAAAGCTGGGTGAACAAATGCTTAAGACAAAATCTAACGGCTATCACGATATTCTCTTGAAAGGACATTTAAGCGCATCCGATACAAGCTATGCGTTTTACAAGTTTGATGGGAAAAAGTATAGACTCAACAAGAATTTAGTCAAGGCTTGCATAATTTGCGTTGGAGATAATCCAAAATGGAAGTTTATGACTTTGAGAGAGTATTGGAATTCAAAACGCTAACATCGACAATCTTCGATAAAAAAGACAAAGAACAAGAAAATTGTCCTTACCCGGCAAAAAAAATCATCAATATTTCGTATATACAACCCGCTTTTTAATTAATGGGCTGACTGGCACAGCTTTTGCGCTAAACCAATCAGGATAAGTTTTTTACTAAATTGAAGGTCGGAAAATGTGGAAAATTACGCAGTTTTTGTGATGAAATCCGCTATTTAAAGTTATGAGATTTGAAAACAAAAGAAAACGAAAATTGCCGTCTTACTACTCAGTCCGAATTTTATCTGCCTTTGTTTTTCTCATCAGTTTATTTTGTATAACTTCCGCCCAAGAAAATAACGACTTTTTGCTTGGATCAATTCTCAAACTTGAGTATCTGTCTAAGACAACTATTCAGGAAATTCAGTTTTATGAAAACGAAATTCGTAAAACTGATTACAATATAGAAAAATCTGAAAGTATCCTCAAACGTGCAAGAGAGCAAGGTAATGCCGAAGCTGAACGAATTGCCCAAAATGCGATTTTCATCGCTAAAGAGACAAGGATCAGGAATCTTTCGGCAAAAACTTTAGCTGAAACAAAACTATCGCAAATCAATCTCACCCTCATTTCTGTCAAAAACGAATTCATCAAACCAATTTCAAGTGCGGAAAAGATTGCATCGGTGATGACAAATTACACAGGTCGGATTTCAGTCCAAACTCTGAGCGGAATGCCGTTTACAATTGATAAAAGCCGTCCTGTTTTCTTCGCAAAAGGCGATGTTATTACAACTTTTGCGAACAGCAATCTTGAATTACAAACTCTCAGCGGACGCGGAAATCTAAAACTTTTAGAAAACAGTAAGATTGAAATTGGCGATAATTCAAATCCTGAAATTGAATTTCTCAAATTGATAACGGGAAAAATTGAAGTCAATCTTGAAAAAATGGAGGCTTTTGAAAGAGATTTTGAGCAGTTAATTAAGGCTTACGAAAATGACTTGAAAACAATTAAGGATGAATTCAAAGCAAAGGCGGTCAAAGAATTCAAAGCAAAAAAGGCAGCCATTCTTAAATTCAATAAAAAGTTTGAAGTTCGTTCTTGTTGTGGCGCAGGTGCCACCCGCTCAACCCGATTTTCGGTCAGAATTGATGATCTTGGTAATACAGAGTTTATTGTTATAGAAGGAAATGTTGAATTAAGTTCTCCGAAAAGCGAAAAGAAAGTAGTTGTCAAAGCGGGAGAAATGGCATTTATCTTGAAAGACGGAAGTATCTCCAAACCAAAAAACATTGGAGGATGATATGAAATATGTTCGATTACGATATATTAATTGGTTGAGTTTATTGTTTCTTCTGTTTGCGGTAAAGGCAAGTGCCCAAACGGTTGATTGCAGGAGAACAATTAGGGCTTGGGAACTGGATGTTAGTTTGCGGGAATTTATGCGAACTCATACCTGTTCTTGTCCGCAATCTGATCAAAAACCTGTCTGTGTTCCAAATAATCAACCGGATGTTTCGCCTAATCCAACTCCGAATCCGCCCAATGTTACTAATGTCAATACTGCCGAAGAACAAGCAAACCGCGAAGCAGCTTGGAATATTCGTAAACAGGAATTGTTGAAAATCCTCAAAAAGCCTGATGATTCCGGGCAAACTGTCAATTTACCGCCTCAAACCGATATTTACACTGCACTTCGAGAAAAGACGGCAAAACGAATCAAAGAACTAAATTGCAGTGCTTATTGGGGGCTGCGGGCGGCACGAATTGCTCTGGATGCCAAAGATGAAATTACTGCAAATCTTGATTCTGATTTTGAACAAGCGCGGCTTTTCGGCGAATATTCCGAAGGTGCGGAACAAGGTAAATCTCTTGCAGGTTGTCCCGAAACCAAAATTAGCGTGCCGGATATTCCACTACCTCTTGAACAAAATCCGCAAATTCAACTTTTTGACTCGATGATAAAAGATGTCTGGTCAATGCTTCCTGAGATAATTTCGACCAAAACTCGAACAAAAGATGTAAAAGATTGGCGCAATGAAATTGAGGATAACATCACCCGCAATCGTCAGGAAAAGGAAAACCTTAATCGCAAGCCAGACACTCCGAACAATCGTGACGAAAAGAAAAAGAAAGATACCGAATATGATGATTTGGTCAAAGAAGCGCTTGCGGCTGAGGCGGAGGCAAAAAAATTGCAAAACAAGTCAAACATTTATAACGAAAAGGTTTCTGCCTATCAAACGATTTACGACACTGTTTCCAAAGAACCTAATCGCGCCAAAGAGTTTCTTCCCAAATGAGGTGAAGTATGAAAAAGATTTTAATTGCCGGCATTTTAGTTTTCGCCATCTTTCAAACCTTTGGACAAACAAATTCCGATGAAGCCAGAAAACATTTTGTGCGCGGCTTAACAATAGTTGAAATGGCAAAATCTCCTGCTGATTTTGAAACTTCTGTTACAGAATTTGAAACTGCAATTCGCCTTGCTCCAAATTGGGCTGAAGCGTATTTTAATCTCGGCGCGATTCAGGAAAATCTCGGACGATACGAACAAGCAATCGTTAATTTCAAGCGTTATCTGCAAATTTTTCCCAATGCCAAAGACAGCGGAGCAGTCAAAGATTTAATTACGAAAACCGAATATAAATTAGAATTAAAGAAAAAAGAGTTTGAGCAGTATCGGAAAATAACGGGCGTTTGGTCTTCTTCCTACGGTGCTTGGTTTGATGAATACGCCTTTTATACTGAGGGAAATGACCTAAAAATGAAGATTTTTCATACTACGCCAAAAGGTTCATCGGTTAGCTTTGATGGTCAGGTTCTTCGGGCTAAATGGACTGGGAACAAAACTCTTTATTTCGAGCCCGCCGAATTTGAATTAAATGCCAAATTAAATACTGATGGTTCAATGACGGGAATACTCAAAGAAGCAACCATTGGCGGATCAACCAGAATGTTCCAAGTCGTGATGAACAGAAATCTGCTTCGTAGCACATATTTTTGGACACCAATAGCAAATGCGAATGATTCAGCCGCAATAGTTGGTGGCAGAATGATTCTTGAAGCTAAAAAGAAAGGATACAATTTCAGTTATACAAAAGTTGCAGTTCATGATTATGAGCGCGACTTTTCGCTCGAAGCCCGAATGACTTTTATCAGTGGTGACGAGGATAATTTTTACGGCATTTTGTGGGGAGCAACCAAGGATTTTTACTTCTTCGGCGTAACAGCAAACGGCAATTATGCTTATCGAAAAATGGTCAACGGAAACTGGATCGAGATTATCTCATACCGACCATCTTTATCCATTAAAAAAGGAAATGCTTCAAATATTTTGACCATTAGAAAAAAAGCCGCCAAACTTGAATTTCTTATCAATGGAGAACTTGTAGATACTGCACCGGCAGAGAAATATGCCGGCTTTATCGGCTTTCATTTGAATCATTATATGAAGATTGAGATTGATTATCTTCGGATGGATTATTACTAAGATTTAGGGATTTGGATTGGTTGAAAATAAAAAAGAGTTAACGCAACAATTTTTTGTTCTCTTATCCAATGGGAATGTTTAGCCATAATGAAATCCTTCAACTCGTCAACCGCCGATAAATATTCGGTAATTTCTCAGGCAAATTCAGCACATCATCAATAATCGTATAGCCGACATCACCGTATAAATCCCTTAACTCAGACTCAGAATCGCGGTCAATCGTGATGCAAAAAGGAGTGATACCATTCATTTTAGCTTCGGTGAGAGCCTCGCGCACGTCCTCGCGGGCGTAGCGGGCATCGCCGTAATCGTGGTCGTAAGGTCTGCCGTCAGTTAAGATTATCAGCAATTTAGTCCGGGCTTCCTGGCGCAAAATTTTAGCGGCAGCATGGCGAATGGCAGCACCTAATCGAGTATTGTTTTGAAAAGTAATTCCGCCGATACGTTTTTCGATTTCATCAGAATATTTTTCGTGAAAATCTTTGACCATATAAAATTTGACATTGCGCCGACCTTCGGAAGTGAATCCGGCAATTGAATAGACATCACCAACAGCTTCCAATGCCTCACTCATCAACACCAAACCTTCTTTTTCAATTTCGATAATACGTCTGCCCGGATGCGTATAGGGTTGCAGAGGATTTCGCGTAATTGTTCTGGCGGTTGAGCTTGATTGGTCAAGTAAGAGCGAAACTGCCACATCACGTTGACGGCGCAAGCGTTTGGTGTAGATTCTTTCGGACTGTTGACCGTCGGCACGTTTGTCCACGACATAATCAATCAGCGCATTTAAATCGTAATCTTCGCCATCAACTTCACGATGGATTTTGGTCAAATTTTCCGGCTTCATCAGTTGGAATTGATGCCGGATCGAAGAAATTACGCCGCGATAACGACTGCGGGTTAATTCGACAAAACTGCGGTCGCCTTGCTTAACTTTTTTCTCGATAACGCGGCTCCAACCCAAACGATAATCGCCAAGT
>DAORIL010000120.1:0-12661 GCA_035438525.1 Pyrinomonadaceae bacterium | reverse complement strand
GATTTTGAAGTCGGAGATTTTGCCTAATCTGTCGGTCATTGTCGAATTTTGCGGAATGGCTTTGATCATCGAAACGTCAAACGAAACTTCCGCAGGTTTCGCGTCGTTGTTGAAAATCATCAAAACGGCTTGCGTGTCCGTTACGCGGGCATAAGCCGATTGTTGTTCTTCGTCCAATAAATCAAATGTTTGCCCTTGTCTGAGCGGTTTTAATTCTTTCCGCAACGCGCCCAATTTTGCCAGATGATTCCAGACTTCGTTTTGTTCCTTCGTTCTGCCGCTCGCTTCAAAAGCGTTGATTCCGTCGCCCGGAAAACCGCCGGGGAAATCTCTGCGATTGTCAGGATCGCCGCCGCCGGGCATCGCAATTTCGTCGCCGTAATAGAGAAGCGGCGTTCCGCGTGAAGTCATAATCAAAGTTTGCGCGAGTTTTAAGCCTTCGATTGTCGCGCCCGGTTCGTTCATAAATCGCGGCATATCGTGAACGCCGATGAATGTCGTCAGCACGCGCGGATTCGGATAAAGCCAATCGTGCGCGAGCATCTGTGAAACACCGCGAATTTGTTCGCCTTTAGCAAAAGCATTACGGATTTGATAAAAAAGGGCGAAATCGTAAAGCGTATCTATTTTAGTATCAATCCCGTCATGACCTTTGCGTCCGGTTTGAAAATACGAAATCAACGCCGGATCACCGTCAAAAAGTTCGCCCAAAATATTTACTTTCGGATATTCCTTTTTGATAGCAGTTCCCCATTTTTGCCAAAAAGTGCGCGGAACGTGCGGGAGTGTATCCATCCGAATTGCATCAAACCCGCCGACAGCCAGCCACCATAAACTGTTTTGAATCAGATACTTTTCGACTTCTGGGTCATTCTGATTAAAATCGGGCAGAATGTTGATAAACCAACCATCAATGTTGCGCGATTGGGTTTGATAAGTCGCGCGAGGGTTCATCGCCGTCCATTTTTGCCAATTATTATTTGGATGATTTGCTAAAGTTCCGTTCCACCAAGTCGGAGTCGGCGGGTCTTCTGCCCAACGATGATAAGGTCCGGTGTGGTTGGCAACTTGGTCTTGGATTACTTTAAAACCCATCTTTTGAGCAGTTTGGACAAATTCTTTCAGCCTTGCCAAATCGCCCAGATGTTCATCAACCGCATACATATCGGTCGCACCGTAACCGTGATAACCTGTCGAAGGCTCACCGTTATAAACTTCTTTGTAATCAAGTTTGTCGTTATTGTCGTAAATCGGCGTTGTCCAAATCGCTGTCACACCTAAACTCTTGAGATAAGGCAGTTTATTGATAATTCCCTGTAAATCTCCGCCGTGATAATGCCGACCTTTTGAACGGTCATAAAGCCCTTTTGATTTTGCCGGATCATTGTTTGTAGTATCTCCATCAGCGAAACGGTCAGGCATCAGAAAATAAATTACATCGTCAGGCGTGTAACCGCGATGTTGAGTTGGTAGATTGGATTTTGGCAAAACTTCAAATTCAAACTCTGCACCCTGTGGCATTACTGAGTAAACTCTAATTTTGTATTTTCCGGGCTTAGTATTCGGTGCAATTTTCAAATCGAAAAATAAATAATGTCCGTTTTCGCTTTGTTTTGGATTGGAAGCAACCAGATTTGGTGAATTTGTATTGATTACCAACTTTGCAGAATTTAAATCTTTTCCAGTCAACATCACTCGGATTGGATTAATTGTTGAATTCGTCCACCAACTCGGCGGCTCAACCTTTTCAACACTCGGTTGAGCAAAAACACAAACTGGTAAAACTAACAATATCAGCAATAAACGTAAATTATTTTTCATAATTCAATCTCAAAATCTCCAAAGGAGATAAACAACATAGCGTAGGGTGCAACCCTACGTTTGCAACGAGAACCGCACCGTCGCCGAAGGTGACGAACAACATAGCATAGCGAGAATTGTTATGTATAAACAAGATCAATCCCAAACGTATCGCTCATCATATTCAATTTTGTATTTCTTCAAAAATCCGCGAAATTCCGTTTTGTAATCCTTGGTTTTATGATGTTCTTTTTGATTCTTAATGTATTCAATAACTAATTCATCTTCTGTTTGTCCGACTGAAAAAGCTCCATAACCTTCTTGCCAATAAAACCGTGAAAATTGTTTATCTTGCTGTTTTATCTAACTTGAACTGTCACGTTTAATATCGCCAATCAATTCGCTGATTGAAAGTGTTTTGCCTAAAGAAATTAATAAATGAACGTGATTTTCCGTCCCATTAGCTATAATCAATTTGGATTTATTATTTTCGACAATTCCACTTACATAACCAAACAAATCATTTTCAACTTCGGGGACAATCAAATCAGCACGATTTTTGGTTGAAAATACAACATGAATTAAATTTCTGACCAATGATTGCGGCATAAATCTTGTTCGTCTCCGTTGGAGACGGTTTGTGTTTTTATCTGTTCGTAGCGATTCTCGCTACGCTATGTTATTAGTCATCTTTGATGACACTTTCAACCATTTTTCGTGTATTTTCGTATTTTTTCGCAGCTAATTTCTTCCAAACAAATCGCTCAATTCCGCCAATCTTTCCGCAATTTTCTGATCAAAATCTTTCGCCTCGCATCGCCAATACCAATTTCCGTCAGTTGAACCGGGAAGATTCATTCGTGCTTCGTTGCCCAATCCCAGCAAATCCTGCATCGGAATAATTGCTGTATTTGCTACACTTGCAATGATAGCGCGGATAAAATCCCACTGAATCTCTTTGCCGTTTGTGTTTAGATATTTCTTGCAAAAATCCGTCTCTTTCTTAATTTGTTTGGCATCGCGTCCAGAACCTTTGCCCGCTTTTGAATTGAACCAGCCGACGGTGGTGTCGTTGTCGTGTGTGCCGGTGTAAACGCAGGAATTTGGAATATAATTGTGCGGCAGATCAAGATTTTTGCTATCTCCGCCCCACGCAAATTGCAATATCCGCATTCCGGGAAAACCGAAACCATCGCGTAATTCTTCGACATCAGGGGTGATAACTCCCAAATCTTCGGCTAAGATGGGTAGATCTCCGAAAACCCATTTCAAAGTATTGAACAAATCTTTACCCGGAACATTTACCCATTCTCCGCGCTCCGCAGTTTTGTCTCCGCCCGGAACTTCCCAGCTGGCGGCAAACCCACGAAAATGGTCAACCCGAACAATATCAACAGTTTTCAAAGTATGACGCACACGGTCGCACCACCATTTAAAACCTTCCGCCCGCATCAAATCCCAGTTGTAAATCGGATTTCCCCACAGTTGTCCGGTTTTAGAAAAATAATCAGGCGGAACTCCCGCCACGACTTTTGGCGAACCATCCTCGTTGAGTTTGAATTGCGTTGGATTGCACCACACATCACAAGAATCCAGCGCAATAAAAATCGGAATATCGCCGATGATTTGGATGTTGTTTGAATTAGCGTAGCGTTTCAAAGCATTCCATTGCCGATAAAAAGCAAATTGGTAAAATTTCTCTGCAAAGTCTTCTAGATCAAGCTCTTGTCTGATTTTTTCTAAAGCTTCAGGCTGGCGCAGTTTCAAACCTTCGTCCCATTCCTGCCAGGATTTTTGACCTTGCGAAAATTTTATGGCACGAAAAATGGCATAATCATTGAGCCAAAAACCGTGTTCATGACAAAATGCTTGAAATTCCTGCGCGATTTGTTCATCATCCGTGCGGCGAAAATTTTCAAAAGCTTTTCGCAAAAGTGGTAATTTATATTCGATGACTTTACCGAATTCAACTTTTTTAGTTGAAAATTTTGGCGGATCAGCAATATCTTTTTTATCCAAAAATCCGTCTTCAACCAATTTTTCGAGCGAAATCAGATAAATATTTCCCGCAAAAGCTGAAAAACATTGATAGGGCGAATCACCGTAACCTGTTTGCCCCAAAGGTAAAACTTGCCAAAGAGTTTGTTTACCTTTGGCTAAAAAATCCACAAAATCAAAGGCTGATTTGCCCAAATCTCCAATTCCAAATTTCGACGGAAAACTGGTCGGATGTAATAAAATTCCCGATGCTCTTTTAAATGACATATTATTATGATCCTATAAAGTCCAAATACGGTTATAGTTAGCTAAGCCTGGTTATTTTTCCGGCGCAACTAAATTTTCTGATTCTGCGTTCAATTTTAGCAATTCTGAAATAGATTTGGACGGCAAAGACTTTGTTGCTTAACTCAACTAAGTTTAAAATAAATTTAGACTGATTAATTTTGGGTAGCCGAGGCAAATTTTTGAGCTAACACCAAGCTTAAAGCACCTATTAAAGTTGGATTGCTTCCAAGTGTTGAAGCCATAATCGTTGGATGCGGCAAATCACGAGTGATGCCACGCTCGGCAACTGACAAAATTTCGTCTTTGATGATATGCCACGCTCTGGTAATATCTCCGCTAATAATTACAGCTTGCGGACTTAACCCGACAATCAAGTTGGCAATTCCAATGCCTAAAAATTTAGCGGATTCTCTGAGAGCTTCGATGGCTTGTTTCTCACCTTGTTGAGCCAGTGAAATTATCATTGCTAAATCTGTAACACTGGAACTGCCTGAATTATTGCCAAAAGATTGTTGATACCGGGCAATGATCGCGCCTTCGGAAGCATGCGATTCCCAACAACTATAACCACCGCAAGAACATTGAACAGGTGCATCGATTCCGACAATCATATGCCCAAATTCACCAGCAGCACCTTTTTCACCACGATAAACTTGCCCTTCAAAAACAATTCCGGTTCCAATTCCCTGACTAACTAAAACTGTAATAAAATTGCTAATTCTCCGCATTTTCTCACGTCCAAACCAAAGTTCGGCAATGGCAATTGCGTTAGCATCATTTTCAATCGTGGCAGGCAATCCGGTTTTCTCCGTAATTTGTTGGCAGATGTTCCAATCGTGCCATTGAAAATATGGAATATAGAGAGCTCTGCCGTTAGATTGATCGGCAATTCCGGGAATACTGATTCCAACTTCTAAATCACTACTCTTAAATCTATTTTTGATTTTTGCAATTCGCTCAATGATCTGTTCGGTCATAAAATCCGCATCGTGTGAAGTCGGAAACTCTTCTTTTTCCAACACTTTCCCTGCAAGGTCAGCTAAGGCAATTGTTGTATGGCGCGGATCTAAATCTACTCCGATAGCAACCGGACTTCCGATTTTCAATTTAAGTAAAGTCGGTTTTCTCCCACCGGTCGAATCACCGATTCCGATTTCTTCGATTAAACCTGCATTTTGTAATTCATCTACAATTGCCGAAACCGTCGAACGTTGAAGTTCGGTTTCACGGGCAATTTCAGCCCGTGAGATCGGAGAGCGTTCACGAACATAATTTAAAACAATTTGCTTGTTAATGTCCCGAATCGTATTCGGACGAGCGATTTGGTTTTTAGCCTTTTGAAGATAAATTCTTTTCATCGTCTAGGAGGACAAACTAATTTGATAAAATTTAAAAACATCTCTTTTCACCATCCCTTGTTCGTTCTATCTCTAGTAGTCATACCACTACTTAATCAATCCTGCGTATGCTAATTTTTCCCAAACTGGTTGAAAAACTTTCAGGTCGTGCGTGTGATAAGGCAAACTTTCTTTACCAATCCCGGGATTATTTTGCAAAAAATTGCTGGCAAGCGAGGTTACTTGCGGATCATCTTTCAAATCTTGAAAGGTTTTCGCCATCTTTTGCGCTTCGGCACGCATTCCGAGTTTTTGATACAGAATCATCAAATTATAAGTTGCGCCTGTGTCTTCGGGGTCAATCGCCAAAATTTGCTCATAATAATTTTGAGCAATTTTGAGTTGACCTTCTCTTTCAGCTTTTGGCACTACATCACTTTTAATTTTGGCTAATTCGCCAAGTTGCTGTAGTGTCAAACGGTCTCGCGGATAACTTTCCAGCACTTTTTTGAAATCAGCCTCGGCTTTATCCAGACGGCTTCGGGCTCGATTGATTCTGCCGCGCTGAAACACAGCTCTGAGATTTTTTTCGTCAAGTTCTAAAGCCTTGTTGACAAGTTTTTCTGCCTCTTGCCAACCTGCCATTTCAATTAAAGCCAAAGCCTTGTTGGTATTGGCAAAGGCTTGATAATCAGGCACTTTCAAATCAATAACTTCGTCAAAAGCATCAGCGGCTTGGGGAAATTGACGATTATCAAAGAGCGCGATACCGTAATTATTCCAACGTCTCCAATCAGGTATTGCCTTTGGATCAACCGGTTGCGACTGATTGTCTCCAATATTCAAAAGCCGCTCGCTGGTTGCCATCGTGATAATGGGATAATCAACGGATTTTCCGAGCGAATAATCGCTAAAAACACGAGTAAATCTACGATATTTTAATTTTGCGGTCAGTTTAATTTGTCCGCTGACATCCTTTGGAAGAGAAAATTTATAGCGCGAAAGGTCTGAGCGTCCCGACTGAATTTGTAAATTATGGGCAACGGTTTTAGTTTTCCAAATATGATGCAAATCGTTGAAGCTGCCGTCACCTTTGACTAAATAAGTTTTGTAAGCGTGGGCATTTTCATCTAAATATCCGTCCGGCTTGATATACCCTGATTTATAAATAGTTTTTCCATTCGCATCATCAACACAAAATTCCACATAGGCTTCATAAAAATCGCGCAGCTCGGGCGGAAAACTATGTCCGATGTTTTTATTGGTAATTACAATATCCGCCGAAATAGTATCTCCGGCTTTGAGCGAAAAATTCTTGCGATTGATCGGTGCGATAAGTTGTTCTTTTTTAGAACCTTCTGCCTGACGACGGAGCGCGAAAATATCTATTCCCATTTTGTCGTCCTGTAAAAATTTAACGACTTCATCCAATTGCTCTTGATACTTGTAAAAGGTTGGAATGGCAGTATTTGCTGCCCCCCAGCGGTGCGAAGCAACTGTTCCTTTGGTCTTTGCAGAGGCATCAAAATACTTGGTTGGTTCCTGCTTCATATGACAAGAATTACAAGTTTCTTTGTTGCGAACATAAAACGGATGCGGTGATTCCTTGGAAAATGAAGACATTTGCAGTTCATCAGCAACCGCAAAGGCGCGTAAAAATTTGTAGTCGTTTAATTCTTTTGGAACCTGAGATTTATGGCACGCTCCGCAAAATTCAGGTTTCTTCAAAACATCACGCATCATTGCCCGTTTATGTGCAGGAACATCATCTAAGATTTGTTGGTCGGTTGCTTCGACAATCTTAGTTCCATCTTCCTTTTGTAACAAAGCCGGTTGTCCCATAACATAACCGCCGATTCCCCGTCCGGTCACGGATTCGATAGAATGGCAAGAAATACATGACACACCTTCATTATCAAACGGGCGATTTTTGAACTGCGGTTTATCGGTCAAAACACCTGAAAAAAGTGCAGCGGGGTTATGGCAGCTTTCGCAATGACGGGTAAAAGCGATATTTTTCTGAGCAATTAGATCTTTAACATTTTTTTGGTAAAAAGGTTCGCGAAAGCTGTTGGCATGAGCAGATTGTTTCCATTGTGGATGCACGTCCGTATGACATTTTGCACATCTTTCCGCCGAAATAAAATCTTCACGGTTGATAAACTTCCCGTTAAAAGTATTAGCATTACTTGGTGAAAAAAGTTTTTCTTTACCAAAACGGAAGTCGTAAGTCTCGGTAATCCATTGGTTATACTCTTCGACCGTCATTTTCTCAGAATTGACGATCTGTAAACCATAAAAAATGCCGCCTAATATTACAAATCCCATTAAAACGAAAATTTTTACACCTTGCTTTTTCATACTTCTTTGACCTTAATTTTGATTTTGATTTTAACTTACTTTGTTGCAAATGAAAACAAACTTTACAAAATATTGATTGTTAATGACCAATATTTTTTATTTTTTACTTTTACTTCGTGCTAGCGTTGCCAATAATGCCTGATTTTCATATCAAGCAGAGGATACGGAACATACTCAACATTTCTCTGGTTTTGACGCAAAATTTCGACCATGCGCATCCCGCCCTCTGAATTGCGGGTATGAACAATGATGGTCGCGGCACTTTGAATGTTTCGATTATCACTCAACCATTGCGCGATTGCATAGCCCGTATTTTCATCATCCCATTTTTCAGAGTCATAGTGTTCTGGGAGTAAGTCATGGTCGAGGAAAATTGCATCATAGGCTTTGTCTTGGAGTAGTTTTTTGGCTTCGCTCACAGTTTCCGCCACTGCTACCTCATCACCGTCAAATCTTTTTTTAAACCAGCGATGCCGACGACTGTCATCATCCAATAAAAAAATAGCAATTGGATTCCGTTTAACACTCAAATCGGCTAAACCTAGTCTTATCAAGATGCTTTGAATGATTCCCATAGTTTTTCAAAGGTTAAATAATAACATATTGCCGTGTCAGCTAAAACAGTTAATAAATTTTTCTGGTCAGAATGATTTTTTTGAAATTGCTAAGTCATTCATTTTCAGAAACTTCTCATTTTTAGTAAAAGTTGAATAACTTCGAGAGTCCATTTTTATTGACTTTTGCCAAGTAAAATAAAACTTGTAATCCGCTTGACCAGTGCTATAATCCCTAATTGGCTTATGTCTTTTTAATAAAGCCTACCCAAAATTAGTAACAAATTTAACTAATTCCTTCAATTTTTGATGTCAGCAGAAAAAGCGACAATTCATCAACTTTTTGTTGTTCCAAATAAAACGGAAGAATCCTTTGAAGATTCGTTCGATTGGCGCGAAGAGCCCGAAGTGTGTCCGTTATGTTTCGGAGCAGGAATGGAAGTGATTCCAGGCAAAGGCGCACGTCTCTGCGAATGCCGCAAACAAAAGTCGCATTCAAATTTATTGGACAAAGTTAAAATTCCGCGCCGTTACGAAAGCTGTCATTTTCAAAGCTATAAAGTCATTAATCCTTCACAGCAAAAGGCTTACGGCTATGCTTCAAAATTAGCGATGGAATACCCGGCAGTTGATCGCGGATTGCTTTTGATGGGAACCTGCGGAGTTGGCAAAACTCATTTAGCAGTTTCGATTCTAAAAGCTTTGACGGAGCGTGGATTTAGTTGTCTTTTTTATGAATTCGGCTCGCTCTTAAAACAAATTCAAGATTCTTATAATCCAAATACTCAAAGCTCCGAGTTAAAAATCCTTTCTAATATTTTTGATGCCGAAATTCTGGTGTTAGATGAAATAGGTGCTTCAAAACCGACCGATTGGGTGCGTGATACAATGGCTCATATTATTAACACGCGCTACAACGATAAAAAATTAACGATTTTTACCACCAACTACCTCGATGAGAGAAAATCTGAAAAAGACGAAACTTTGGAAGACAGAGTTGGAGTTCGTCTGCGTTCCAGACTCTACGAAATGTGTAAAACCATTAAAATCGAAGGTCACGATTACCGCAAAACCTTTGATCAATCCGCTCCTCCTAAAAAGTCCCGCTAAATTTCACAAAAAACTGGAACTTTTCCAAAAATATCTCCGTATTTCAATTTGACTAAAATATGATTCTGGTCAATAGTCATAATATATGAGAATCGCCGTTCAAACCAAAGAAATTCGGGAAGCAATCTTAGATGCAACCGATATTTTATTAGCCCGCTATGGCTATAAAAAAATGACCATTGATGACTTAGCCCAAGAAGTCGGTATCGGAAAAGGAAGTATTTATCTGCATTTTCCGAGCAAAGAAGAAATTGTGCTCTCGCACATTGACCGGATAATTGAAAGATTAAAAGGCGAATTAGAAAATATTTCCAAGAAAAATCTTTCGCCGGAAGAAAAGCTAAAACGAATGATTTTAGCTCGGGTTTTGGTGCGCTTTGATAGTGTTCAGCATTACACCCAAAGTTTGAACGATTTGCTTTCGGCACTCCGTGCAAAACTTTTAGCGCGGCGAAAAACCTATTTTAGCGAAGAAGCACAAATCTTAGCTTCCGTCATTGAAGAAGGACAAAAACAAAATATTTTTAGTAACGGAAATTCTTTAGAACTTGCCGGAACCTTTCTTTTAGCTACTAACTCGTTACTTCCGTATAGTTTAAGTGTTAAAGAGTTAGGAGAACGGCACGACATTGAGAAAAAAACCAAGCGTTTGGCAAATCTCCTTGTCAAAGGTATTTTGCAATAAAATTAAAGAGGTAATTATATGAAAACAAAGTTAATTGGATTATTAATGGCTTTATTTATTCTGACTATAGTAAATGCAAAAGGACAGCAACCTGATCTAACAATTGATGCAGCAACACGAAACCAAGTTATTGACGGAATAATTCTTAATCTGAATAAATCATATATCTTTCTTGAAACTGCCAAAGCGATGGAAAAAGACCTTCGCCAACGCATTCAAAATAAGGAATATGACAATATCACCAGTGCTAAAGAGTTTGCTCAAAAACTAACTGTTGATTTGCAAAGTATCAGTAAAGATAAACATTTACGGGTTCTATACTCTGCTCAAACACTTGCGGTTAGGAAAGATAATGCAGAACCGACGGCCGCCGAAATTGAAGAAAATAACCGTTTTATGCGTCAGGTTAATTTTGGGTTTGAAAAGGTTGAAAGACTGCGTGGAAATATCGGTTATATAGATTTACGCGGTTTTATGGATCCGGATTTGGGAGTTGAAACAGTCGCGGCAGCAATGAATTTAGTTTCAAATACGGAATCTTTGATTTTTGATCTACGACAAAATGGAGGTGGGGATCCGGCAATGGTGGCGCTCATTTGCTCATATCTTTTTGGTGATAAACCTGTGCATCTCAACGATTTATATTTTCGTGAGAGTAATGAAACAACTGAATTCTGGACAAAACCGACCGTATCAGGAAAAAGATATGGCGACAAAGATGTGTATGTTTTGACCAGTAGCCGAACTTTTTCAGGTGCCGAAGAATTCACCTACAATTTGAAAAACTTGAAACGGGCAACAATTATTGGTGAAACGACAGGTGGCGGAGCAAATCCCGGCGGACGAGTGCGACTACACGACCATTTTGGCGTTTTTGTTCCAACCGGACGCGCCATCAGTCCAGTTACCAAAACGAATTGGGAAGGCATCGGTGTTACTCCTGATCTTGCCGTTCCTCAGGAACAGGCCTTGAAAACAGCTTATAAAATGGCACTTACTAAACTTTTGGAAAAAACTACGGACGAACAGGTTAAACCAAGCTTGAAAGAGTTGATTGAGAAAACTCAAAAAGAAATAGATGAAATGAAGAAAAATTAAAATCTGAAAATTTAGTTGCAAAAAACGGAGAGTTTACAAAAAACATTGATTTGTAAACTCTCCGCCTTTTATTTTAATTTGTTTTCAAACTCTCAATTTTTGTATTTTTACCTGACTCGTAATATCTGTAACCCAATAAAACTCCTAAAATCAGCGCAAAAATTGCCGGATAAAAAATATCGGATTTAACCAGCATATAAAAATGCAAAACTCCCAGAGCAGCAATCAAATAAGTTAGTTTATGCAATTTTGCCCAACGCTTTCCACCGAGCCGTTTGATCATTCCATTAGTTGAAGTGACAGCCAGCGGAATCATCATTGTAAAAGCTAACATTCCAACTAAAATGAACGGACGCTGAAAAGTATCGCTGAAAATTGCTGTAATACTTAAATTTTTATCAAAAATGCTGTAAGTAATGAGATGCAAAATCCCGTAAAAAAATGCATATAAACCCAACATTCGCCGATATTTAATCAATCCATTCCAACCAAACATTTTGCGGAGCGGCGTTACCGAAAGTGTAATCAGCAAAAAAATGAGCGTCAAAACTCCGGTCGTGCGGAGAAAAAACTCAATCGGATTAGTGCCGAGATTTCCATGAAATCCATCCCATGCAAAAAGTATCAGCGGCACAAAAGCGTTGAGCGAAATTAGGATTTTATTGAACTTAACGTCCTGCATTAAAAATATTTCCTCAAATCCATCCCGTCATAAAGTTTCGCCACCTCATCCGCGTAACCGTTAAAAATCAAAGTTTTGCGCGAACTTAATTCACCGATTCGCCTTTCTGTCGCTTGCGACCAACGCGGGTGCGAAACTTCGGGATTTACATTTGAATAAAAACCGTATTCATTCGGGATCGCAATATTCCAGGTAGTCGGCGGTTCACGATCAGTCAAAGTAATTTTGACGATGGATTTGATGCTCTTGAAACCATATTTCCAGGGCACAACCAAACGAATCGGCGCACCATTTTGATTCGGCATCTGTTTCCCGTAAAGCCCGGTGGCTAAAATAGTTAGCGGATGCATCGCTTCATCTAAACGCAAGCCCTCGACATAAGGCAAATCAATTCCGGCAAATCTCCAATTCGGCATTTGTTTTTTATCAAAATACGTTTCAAATGCAACATATTTTGCCGTCCCGAGCGGCACAACTTTGTCCAGCAATTTTTTGAGCGGAAAACCAACCCACGGGATGACCATTGACCAGCCTTCGACACAGCGAAAACGATAAATCCTCTCTTCTTGCTCTATCTTTAAAAGGTCTTCGATATCAAAAGTTTTCGGATTACTGACCATTCCACCGACCTCAACCGTCCACGGGCGCGTGACAAAATCTTTGGCGTAATCAGCAACGGACGATTTGCTGGTTGAGAATTCGTAGAAATTATTGTAATTGGTTATCTCTTTGAAACTATTTGGTTTGT